>NZ_JAUBTU010000119.1:0-20556 GCF_036705085.1 Microcoleus sp. B6-A1 | reverse complement strand
CTTGTTTCATCTGTAGAAAAAATTCTTAAAGAATTTGGAGATAATTATGTAATTAATTTTGCTTAACTACTTATCTATTGGTATTTGGTTGCCGAGCCGAAATCCTAAGTTTTCAATAATTTGTCGGGTTTCCGCGTGAGTGTGACCAGACCACAAGTGATATTCTAAAGAAAGGTTTTCCACAAGTTGCCAAGTATCTCGATCTTCAAATAACAGCCATTCTCCACCTTCGCAGTCTACTTTGGCTAAATCGACGCTACCACCAATTCGCTCCATCGCCCTGCGAAATGATACCATTGGTATTTCGCCACTTTCGCTAACTGTCGATCGGGTTTTTCCCGAAACTTCGCGAATGTCGAGGACTACTTTACAATCTCGACATCCTACTGCTTCCATAAAATATGTAAAATTTGCGATTGATGTTTGAGGTAATTTTCTAGGTATGGATTAGCTTCGTAGGCGTGAATTACGGCCTGGGGAAACCTGTTCCTCGCAGCAATCGGAAATAACCCGACATTGGCTCCAATATCAATAATTGTCATCAGCGATTCAGATAATTGCTCGACTCCGTAGCAGTCGTCTAAAAGCACTTCTATAAATTCTCCGTCCATGCCTTTCTCTGAAGGCACCTTTACTTGATACAGTTTTCCTTGCACAATTAATTGTTCGGGCAATTGAAAGTTAGCAACTCTGTTAAATTTAATCCCTAACTTTTTGGCTCGAATTTGGCGCTGCACGAGTTGCTGAAGTTTATGGACAAGCATAGGGAGAGATTGAGATTTGTTTTAATTTTAAAATAACGTTAGATGATGGAAAAGCTTCTAGGTAATAATTCACATTTTGCACGGCTTTTAAATTGAGTTTATGTCTTCAAATTTAACCTGAAGCCGAGAGTTTTAGTCAACAAATCCGGCTGATTACGAGTTGGTTGAAAAGGTGCTATATCTCATTACAGAGAGTTAGTTTTTTTGTTCATAAGAAGAGTAAATTGAGAGTAAATATGCTTTAATATATGTCAAAATGCGCTTCAAAACACGGAATTGAAAAATGTTAGAGTTCGATGGACGGCTCCCAACAATTGAAGAGTTAGCTAAAGCGCCGAAATCCCCACACTATACCTGTAATCAGGTTAGTGTGGGATGAATAGGCCCGTCAAGGTAGGTACGGAGCAAAACCGTTCTCCCATCAATGCTTGTCCTCTGGTTTGCCACTTACCCCAACTGCGGGACAATCCAGATTACTACAGTCAGAAGAAGACCTTACCTCAACTCAAAAAAACTCATCCTTGGTATGTCACCACCTGCTTATACGTCCGGTGAGGCTGGCCACCACCGCCACTAACTCAGCAGCATCTACGGGTTTGGTCAAATGCATCTGAAAACCTGCTAATAGTGCCTGCTGACGATCGTCATTCCGGGCATAAGCCGTCAGCGCGATCGCGGGTAGCCTACCGCCCCGCTGCACTTCAAGTTGACGCAACTTGCGGATCAGGGAGTAGCCATCCTCATCCGGCATCCCAATATCGCTCACTAAAACATCGGGGCTGCGATCCGTTGCGGTTTCGATAATGGTCAAGGCCTCCTTTACCGAAGCCACAGCGATGACATCAGCACCATACTTTTCGAGAATCGTGCTCAGCAACTCTAGCGCGTCAGCCTCGTCCTCTACCACTAAGATTTTTAAGCCTTCAAGGGTCGGTGAGGCCTGAAACCTCCCATTCCCCTCGACGACGAGCGAGTTTAATGGCTCTGGATCGCTCGGTGGTAGATGGATAATCATCACGGGCAGTTTGACTGTAAAGGTCGTCCCCTGTCCTATCCCTGGACTCACTACCGTTACAGTCCCGCCATGTAATTCAACTAATTGACGCACAATGGCTAACCCTAAACCCAACCCCCCATAACTGCGAGTAGTCGTGCTGTCGTGCTGGCTGAAGCGATCGAAGACAAACGGTAGAAAGTCCGAGCTGATGCCTGTTCCAGTGTCGCTGACAGTAATTTCAACATGGGAATTAACCCGCTGCAAACTAATCTGGACTCGCCCGTCTTTAGGCGTAAATTTGAGGGCATTAGAAAGTAGATTCCACACAACTTGCTGCAACCTATCGGCATCACCCAAGAGCGGGCCAGCTTCAGAATCGAGCACGCTTTGCAGGCGAATAGACTTTGCCTCAGCCGCCAACTGTACAGACTCAATCGCCGATTCAATCACCGGCACGAGGTTGACAGGACGGACTCGGAGACGCAGTTTACCTGTGATGATGCGAGAAACATCGAGGATGTCTTCGATGAGCTGGGCTTGAGACTTCGCGTTTCGCTCGATCGTCTCCAAAGCCCGCGCCACCTTATCCTCACTCAGGTTTTTTTGCCTTAACATCGTTGACCATCCTAAGATCGCGTTGAGAGGAGTTCTGAGTTCATGAGAAAGAATCGAGAGAAACTCATCCTTGGCACGGTTAGCTGCCTCTGCCTCTGCCCGAATTATTTGTTCACGCATCAATAAGGCGTCTTTGGTGCGATTAGACGCTTCCAGTTGGGCAGTGCGTTCCTGCACCCGTTGCTCTAGCTCCACATTAATCGCCTGGATACGGCGGCGACTATTTTCTAGTTCCTGGTTTGTAAGGGCAAGTTGAGCTGGACTGGGCGTATCGAGTGCCACTGGAATTAAGGGAATCAGTAAAAAAGTGAACGTATAGAAAGACCAAACACCAGTGACAGCTTTGATCAGTCCTGAAACCCAATAAATGGGGTGCCAAAGTGTCACTATTCCCATTAGGTGCGTCGTGCCACATAAGGCAAAAATAAAAAAGAAACCCACCAGCAGCATCACGGTGTGAGCAGGCAGATCCTTACGCTCATTCGTAAAGTAAACAATGGCAAACGCCACCGAGTAATAAGCGAGGGTAGTCAAGGCATCGGACGTTAAGTGCAGCCAGACTAACCCCGGTTTCCAGAGGTAACAATGCCCGTGAGGAATGAAATTACTAGAAAAGAAGGTGCTCAAGAGGTTAGGCATATTAGTTTACGGCACTGTCAAGTTAATTTAGGGGGTGTCATCAATTCAACCCGATGACGGCAGCAACCAGAAGAATCGCACGCCGGAAAGTTCACCGCCTAGGGTGATAGCGCGTCGCGATTCCCTGATACTGCTTCAGCTTGGGAAAAAAGTTCTTAATCAAATGACGGGCTTTGTACAATTGAGCATCGTAAGTTTCCAGGGTCTTGCAATTGCGGCGAGGTGAAATGACGGTGGTCTTCCCCTCGGCATTGAGGCGGTCAATCACGCGCTGATCTGGATCATAGCCCTTGTTAGCCAGCAGTGTATCCGCCACCAGTAATGGCTGCAGTTGGTCGCCTCCTGCTCGCGTCACCAGTTTGTCGGGGGGTGAGGTGAAACTCCAACGGATTGCCCAACGCATCCACGCGATCGCATGAATCTTGTTACTCAATGGCCCTTTGCTGCCTCCAATTGCTTCATTCCTAAGCTCCTCAAAAAGCTCAGCAGGAAGATGTTTTTTCAAGTGGGAAAATGCCTGAATTGAAACTAAGTGTACCGCCGGGAAAGAGTGAGTAAATGTGCTTTAATATATGTCAAAATTCGCTCCTAAAAACGAAAATAAAAAATGTTAGAGTTCGATCGCCTATTCCAAACAATCGAAGAATTAGTAATGCTGCACTCACCCAGCGGTGCGGAATCGGAAATTAACCAGCGGTTGATGGAAAAATTCGCCGCCCTGGGAGTGAATGCTTGGGTCGATCGCGCGGACAATGCGATCGCCCTAATTAAGGGTCGCAATCCCGAAAAGTCGATCGCCATTACCGCCCACAAAGACGAAATTGGGGCCCTAGTTAAAACAATAGGCGAGAGTGGCCGGGTGGAAGTCCGCAGATTGGGCGGCGCATTTCCTTGGGTTTACGGCGAAGGCGTGGTGGATTTGCTCGGAGACAAGCAAACAATTAGCGGCATTCTCAGCTTCGGTTCCCGCCATGTTTCTCACGAATCTGCTCAGAAAGCTCAGCAGGAAGATGTTTCTTTAAAGTGGGAAAATGCCTGGATTGAAACTAAGTGTACCGCCGAGGAATTAGCCGAGGCCGGAATTCGACCGGGCACGCGGATGGTGGTGGGAAAGCACCGCAAGCGCCCGCTGCGGTTGAAGGACTGGATCGCGAGCTACACTCTGGACAACAAGGCTTCAGTGGCGATTTTGCTGGCTCTGGCGGAATGTTTGAAAGAGCCTGCGGTGAATGTTTATTTGGTCGCGTCGGCGAAGGAGGAGGTTGGGGCGATCGGAGCTTTGTATTTCACCCAGCGCCAGCCGTTGGACGCGCTGATCGCTTTGGAAATTTGCCCTCTGGCGCCGGAATACCCGATTCGTGACGGCGAAAACCCGGTTTTGCTGGTTCAGGACGGCTACGGAGTCTACGATGAAGGATTGAACGCCCACTTGCGCGCAGCAGCCGCAGCATCGGATGTAGAGGTGCAGTTGGCGGTAATTAGCGGTTTTGGGAGCGATGCTTCGATCGCCATGAAGTTCGGCCACGTAGCCCGCGCCGCTTGTTTGGCTTTCCCCACCCAGAACACCCACGGCTTTGAAATTGCTCATCTCGGGGCGATCGGCAATTGCGCCGCCATCCTCAAAGCCTACTGTGACGTGCTTTGGGACGAGTAGAAAAAAAAGTTTCCCAAAGTAGTTGACAGATTGGGAAAGATTAGTTAAGGTAATAAAGGTGCGGAACACAAGCAAACGCAACGACGCGCCCCCATCGTCTAGAGGCCTAGGACACATCCCTTTCACGGATGCGACGGGGATTCGAATTCCCCTGGGGGTATTGAAAATTTAAGTCTGATATCCAAGTGATATCTAGTATGTGGGGTGGGCATCTTGCCCGCCCTTATTGCTATTGGGTCTAACATTAAGTTGATGCGTTCGATCGCACATCTTGCACCATTCTCGCTTAACAGGCTTTTCGGCCTGTTCCACAAAGAGTGAATTTTCTTGTGGAACAGGCCGAAAAGCCTGTTGATAAACAAGTAATTGAGAATGGTGCAACATCTCAGTTCGATCGCACTTTCCTTAGTTTGCACCATTGCCATTGATATCAAACTTTTCTATAATGGGAATCTCTGAAGGTGAGGAGGCGACTATTCGCAGGTTTATATCAACTATGATTTGATTTTTATCAACAACTACATTTGCTTTTTTTATTAAGAATTTTATTGGTAAACAATCACCTGATTCAGGTTCGGGAGATGGCTGAGTTTTATATCCTGCGTCCTCCAGCCATTCACAAATCTTCCTCCAGTTTTCTACCTTTTCATCAGCTTTACCTACAAGATTTTTTACATATTGGTATAAAGTATTACAGAAATCTACCGCAATTCCCTTGGGGTTTTTACTGAGCCTTTCGGCAATTTCGGCGGGACTGTAGCCGCAGAGTAGACCCCGTAGATGTTGTTTCTCTGTGGGCGTGAGCCGCTTTCCCTTGGCGGATGCTAGGTCTGTGTAAAGAGTTTCTAAGTCCCAGTCGCGGGCAGCTTCGGAGAAGCGATCGTTAGAGGATGCCATTGCAGGGGATAGGTTTCTGGATTTTTTATAATCAAAGTCTAGCACAATTCCTAATGCTGATTAGTTTCTTTGTTAAAGGTGGTTAGGTTAGGATCAGGGAAAGCAGGATCGTGATTAATTTTACACAGGAAATTCTGGCAAGGCTCACTTCTTGCCGCGTAGAGTTTTCTCCAGCACAGAGTTATTAAGCCAAAGTATCTAAAAAATCCTCTGTTTTTAAGATGTCGAGAAATCAGACTTAGGAGTATTTTATGCCTTCATTCTATCCAGGTCAGAAAGCTAATGAACTTGCCCAGGAAGCTCAAAAGCGATTCGAGCGTGCGGTTGAAGATTTGAAAAGAGAAGAAGCAGCCACAAACAGATTAGCCGAAGAGTACGGTCAACTGCAACTGAATGTCATAAGAAGCACAATTAAGCGCTTTGTTACCTTCCTTGAAAATACTGGTCGGAAGGCTTCAGAAAGTGAAAAGCGGCTTTTAGAAGGGATGGATTTTTCAGTTCAGCAGATGAAGGAGTACAAAGCTGCGGCGGTAGGAGCAGAACAATATTTTATGGCTGGCGTTAAATCTGCTGGAGCAGCCGCAGCAGGTTACGGCGGTGCTATTGGTGCTGTTACTACACTAGGAGCTGCAAGCACCGGAACCGCTATCTCAACTCTCAGTGGAGCGGCTGCTTGGAATGCAACTTTAGCATGGTTTGGCGGTGGAGCGATCGCCGCTGGTGGGGGCGGTATGGCTCTGGGTGCTGCTGTGCTAGGCGGTATCACCCTTTTACCAGCTTTGGCGATTGGTGGCTTTTTTGCTGCTAGTGAAGGCGAGAAAGCGATGACAAAGGCGCGAGAGCATGAAGCTCAAGTCAATAAGGCGATCGCAGACATGAAACTTGCTAAGGACTTTGCCAAACAGGTAAGACAGCGGATAATTGAGTTGAGAGGAGTGTTTGAATCCATGAACACTCGTGCTGTTGAAGGTTTGAGTCAACTAGAATCTCAGCCTTTTGATGCTAAGAGGGATGCTGAGAAGTTCCAACAGGTAGGCCTTCTGATGAAGGGACTTGTAGAAATGTTGAAAACTCCTGTCTTAAATAATGACGGTAAGCTTAACCTCGGTACTGTGAAGGTTTTGGAGAAATATCGGATTTTACCAGGGAAATAGAAATCACGATCCAAGTAGTCTCAAGACTTACGCAGAAAATCTATTTGTAGGGTGGGCATTTCCCACCTTACTACTTAAAAATAAGGAGGTTGCAATGAATCCTTGGGAAATTTTAGGAAATGTTGGTGATTTACATACGGTATGTACTGAGAATGACTTCACAAAAGAAAACCAAGCGGGTGCAGTTGTAGGAGGAGGTGCAGCACTTGCGGCTGGTGTAACTTTGGGTGCGGCTGCTCTAGGGCCTCTGGCTATTCCTTTAATCATATTGGGCGGTGCAATGGCTGGTGCCACAGCAGAATCTACAGTTAAGAATGTAGGCAAAGGCGTAGCAATGGCTGGTGTCACAGCAGAATCTACCGTTAAGAATGTAGGCAAAGGCGTATCTAAGGGAATTACAGGATTTTTTGATTTCTTCAAGAGCGATGAAGACTTTTTTAACCGAGGAATAGAAAAGCTTGAGAGTGGACAGTACGGGGCCGCTATTGAAGATTTTACGAAAGCGATCGAACTCAATTCTCAAAATGTTTATGCCTACTTTGTGCGCGGCTGTATTCTCGATGAACAGCACAATTATGCAGGAGCAATTTCAGATTACACTAAAACTATCCAGCTCGATCCTAGCTATGTAGATGCTTACCGCAATCGAGGTAACATTTACGTCGCTAAAAATGATTATAGCAAGGCAATTGCCGACTATACCCAAGTCATCAAACTCGCTCCCGGCAATGCGGATATCCACTTAATACGAGGAAGTGCCTACAGCGAACTAAAAAATTACAAAGAAGCTATTGCTGACTTCACTCAAGTTATCACTATCGATCCTAGTAATGTGAATGCCTACTACTGTCGTGGTTTAGCATATACTGAACTAGAGGATTATGAGAGTGCCATTGCTGATTATACTCAAGTTATCAAACTTGACCCTAACTGTGTCGATGCCTACTTCACGCGGGGCTGTTTACTTGTTGAGCTAGAACATTACAAAAAAGCCATTGCTGACTTCACTCAAGTTATCAAAACTAAACCTAATGATGTTAACCTGTATTTTCAGCGGGGTTATGCTCGCGCCCAAGTAAAGAATTATAAAGGAGCTATTGCCGATTTCACTCAGGTTATAAAGCTTAGCCCTAATGAAGCAGTTAATTATTTGTATCGCGGTCATGCACACGTAGCAAACAAGGATTATGATAGTGCAATGGCTGACTACAATCAAGTCATCAAGATAGAACCAAACTGTACAAATGCTTATTTTCATCGGGGATGCGTCCGCCATGAAAAGGGAGACAAGCGGGGAGCTCTTGCCGACTACAATCAGGTCATCAAAATAGAGCCAGACAATGCTTATGCCTACGTTAAAAGGGGTTCTATACGCAGAGAAAAGGCAAAAAGAGAGGAAGCCGTAGCAGATTTTCAGAAAGCTATCAGCCTCTTTCGCAAAGAATCCATGATGGATGAAGTCCGAAATCTTCAAAAAGAAGTCCGCAATCTTCAGAAGGAAATTAAGAATACTCCTTGGTGGCAGACGCGGGTGTTTTAGGATTCTGTTCTGTTGAAATATCGAATTTTACCAGGCCAATAGAAATGAGAGCTAAAAAAGTTCCTGTAGAAATCTTTAATCCCGGCTCGGCTGCTGAGTGCTTCCGCGATGTTGTTGAAGCTTACACCGAATACAAAATAGTTGCAGAGCAAGAACAGACTAAACGGCGTGGTATAGAAGCTTGGGAAAAAGCAACAATTGCCGACATTCAAGCAAAACGCGATGCTTTGATCGAGTATCTTGAATGTTCGTTTGATGAACGTGCTAATAATTTCAAATTTCTGTTTGAAAAGGTCGATGAGGCAATAGCAATCGGTGATAATAACCAGTTAGCTTTAACCATGACTTCAATTACCGAAATAGCTAAGTCTAGTCCTTTCAAAGACCTTGCTAATTTGACATCTGTCAGAACAGCCCTTGACGATCCAGATTATGAATGGGAGTTTTAGAAGGCCCTATAATTCTAAAAAATTCAATTGATTTCATTTGCTAAAGAACAGGAGATTTTAGAATATGACAATTACATCTATACTCAAACAACTGGAAGGCTTGAGTCGTGAAGATATGATAGCTAAACTAAAGGCTACCCGCCATGAACTTCATAGTGAACAAATGAAAAAGACCGTACCAAATAATGACATTCACACGCAAACTTTAACAATAAACAGAATTTTAGGTGCTATTGAAATGGGTGTTCGCGGTTCTTTGACTAAATCAGAACTTCAAGAACTTCGTCCAGTTCTTCAATACTTTGTGGAAAATGGAGAATTTTCTCAATCTAAGTTTAGTTCACTTTACCAAAGAGGATAAAATTAAAGATTGTGCATCGCCCTACAGATAGTGTCTGTGCGTAAGTCCTAACTCAGAAGCGATCGCCCCTCATTCCTCCCAGGAAATAGAAGATCGATCGCCCCTTTATATCCAACATCAAATCCGGCTTAAAAATCCCTCAATCTCTTAGTCCGCGAAGGCGGACTTCGTTTGTATAGAAGCGATTTCAATCGCCGATTGAAATCGCCTATTTTTAAATCGCCGATCGCCCCGATTGTCAATCCTTCGACTTCAGCAACGGTTCAATCTGCTGCCTTTGAAACTGCAATTCATCCGCCAAAGGTTGGTAAATTTCCCGATCGCCCGATTCATTGCAATAATCCCACAAACCATTGTAACAGTGCCTGTCGTCGTCCCAGCCCGGATGGTTGACAATCGGATACAAGCAGATTCCCTCTATCGGAACCCCTGCTTTCATCGCCGCCGCTACCTCAGTGCACACATAATTAAACCAGACAGGTCTAAAATCGTCTTCAGTGCCTGTTTCTGCTATGAATAAGGGGCGGCCGTAGCGATCGAACACTTCTTGCAGCATTTCGCGAAACGGGCGGTACAGCGGATCGGTGTATTTCATGGGCTCTTCATTGTGAATCCACTGATTGCGATCGTAATAATTCACCCCAATAATATCGAGATATTTTTCCTTACCGCCGAGTTCCGGGCGAAAACGTCCAGCCAACATATCCCAAGCTTGATATTGAGATAAGCGATAACCTTCCGCCGCGTCCCGATCCTCCGGTTTGTCAGGGTCAGCAATAATGTTAATTGTGGGGTCGATTTGAACGATGCGGGTGCGGGGATTGACTTGCCAAACTGATTCTATCGCTGCGATCGAAGCTTTGATTAACTGGATTTTTAGCTCGTCTCCCCGCCCTTTCGCAAACGGATTGATGTAGGCGACATCGCCGCCTGCCCAAGCAATAAATGAAATTTCATTGACAGGTGTTACAAAAGGTGTTTGGTCTGTTTCCTCAGTTAGCACTTCCATAAAAGCGCGCACCATGCTTGCAAACCTGGACACAAATTCGGGACTGAAAATATCAATATCGTCTGGCCAGCCGTAGTGAAACAAATCCCAAATTACCTGCATTTTCATGTCGCGGGCGGCCCGGATAATTGGCAGGGAACTGGAAAAATCATATTTTCCGGGCGACTGTTCAATTAAGTGCCAGCGGAGGCCTTCACGGACTGTGTAAATGCCTTGCTGCTGCAAGCGTTGGTAGTCGGCGGCTGCAAATTTATCGTGACCGGTGGCGGCTGTTACGTCGAGACGCTTTCCCGAACGCAATTTGTGGGTAGAGCACTCAAAACCGCCCATGAAAAAACTTTGAAACATCGTTGTTAAATAGTTGATAGTTGACAGTTGACAGTTGACAGTGAGGTTTTAAGGTTCGTAGTAATGACTTTAGTATCGTAGGGTGCGTCGCCCTCGACTAGCTTCAACTCAAAGCAAAAATCTCAGTAGCGACGCACCAGACTAAACCTTAAGTTACGTCAGACTTATGGCGTTATGGTGCGTCGCTAAGGAATCTTTGTAAATAGCTGAGATTGTCGCAGCGACGCACTCTACTTTTAGTTATGGCGTTATGGTGCGTCGCTAAGGAATCTTTGTAAATAGCTGGGATTGTGGCAGCGACGCACCCTACTTTTACTTAAATACCCTCTTGATTCTTTAGTCTATTTAGCAGTGAGTAATAGCTGGCGGCTGTGAACTTTCTTCGGGAATATCCCAGCCGAGAGTTGCCGCCGAGATGACCTCTAGGGGAAACTTGGGAGTGCGATCGGCATACAGCAAACCGTTAGCTTCTTGGTAAGTATCGGTTAACTGCGTGTAACAAAATCCGCTGAACATTTCCACTCGGTTTACCACCTTCAACAGCGCGCTGTAGCGCCCTTGGAGTTCCAGCGTGTCCGACGCGCGCACGTAGCCCCAAACCCTGTAAAAATCGGGGTTTTCGCGACCGGCGCAGGCGATGCCACCGAATTCTGTCAGCATCACCGGCTGTCCTTGGTGCGGGTGGCCGTCGAGGGTGAGGACTCGCCCGCCGGGACGCCCGCGATCGAACAAATCGGCTAGCTGGACTTCGGGCCCGTAGCGTTTGGCTAGGGTTTGCGGGTTGTTGTCGTAGTCGTGAATCGCCAGGATATCGGTATCGATGCTTTCCCAGCCGTCGTTACCGATGACGGGGCGAGTCGGATCGAGGGTTTTTGTCAAGAAATACAGCGCTTGCACGTAGTTGCGGTGGGCTGCGGCTTCGACTAAATTCGGAACTCCCCAAGATTCGTTGAACGGCACCCAGACTACGATACAGGGGTGGCTGGCGTCGCGGTCGATGACTTCCGTCCACTCGCGCGTCAGCCGTTGCACGGCTTTGGGAGTGAAGCGGTAGGCGCTGGGCATTTCTTCCCAAACTAGGAGCCCCAGCACGTCAGCCCAGTACAAAAATCGGGGGTCTTCGATTTTTTGGTGCTTGCGGACGCCGTTGAAACCCATTGCTTTGACTAATTCGACATCCTGCCGCAAAGCTTCGTCGGAAGGGGCCGTCATCATGGTGTCGGGCCAGTAACCTTGGTCGAGCACCAGTCGCAAATAGTAGGGGCGGCCGTTTAGCATGAAGCGATCGCGCTGGATGCTGACCGTCCGCATGGCGGTATAAGATTTAACCTCGTCGAGGAGTTTGCCGTCGGCCCACAACTGCACTTGAGCGTTAATTAGCGTCGGTTTTTCGGGACTCCACAGCAATTCGTTGCGGTAGTCGTCGATACCAGGGTCTGAGAGGGCGATGCGACGGTGGATTTCGCCGTTGATGACTTCGTAGGTGTCGTTGACCAGCAGCATACAGCCGATCGACAGTTTAACTTTAATCTGGATTCCCGACTGGCGATCGCCCGCGACAAACGCTTCAAAACCGATTTCCCAGCGTTCAAACTGGGGAGTCCAGCGGATGCGCTCGATATAAGTGTGAGGCACCAATTCTACCCAGACTGTCTGCCAAATGCCCGTCGTGCGCGGATACCAAATACTGTGGGGCTCTATTTGCCAGTCTTGCTTGCCGCGCGGTTGCTCCAAATCTTGCGGGTCGTCCTGGGCCCAGACTGTCACCCGCTGCGGCCCGTTGAGGTTCACAAGTGCTGTAATGTCTACGGTGAAAGGAGTGTGTCCGCCTTCGTGTTCGATGACAAACTGACCGTTCACCCAGACGCGGGCGCGGTAGTCTACGGCCCCAAAGTGGAGGAGAACTCTGCCTTCTGTGTGGGGTACGTCAAATTCGCGTTCATACCAGCAGTTGGCGTGAAAATTCGTGTCGCCGATCCCGCTTTTTGCCGATTCTGGAGCAAACGGCACTTCTATAGTGTGAGTCCACTCCGAAATATCGATCGGCTGCACGCAGTGGCCCGCGTCATCGTAAGCAAACCTCCACTGACCGTTGAGACAAATCCAGTTGCTCCGGCGCAATTGGGGGCGCGGATAACCTGTTTTCCTCCCTTGAACAGTCACCTTACTATCAAGAGTTGCAGACTCTTCTATCTCGCAATTTTCAAGTGCTCTACCTAACCAACTCATCGGCACATCTACCCAAAGTTATATTTATAGGTTAGCGACAATTACCCTGACTTTGACAAGTTTTTTGCTGATTAATTTGCAGAAGTTCTGCACCTTAAAACAGGCTCATCTGAAGGCTCTCTTGTGCTGAACTCATTAATCAGAAGAAAGAAGAAAAAACCCTGAAGATTTTTCCTATCCCCCCTCTCGCCCGATCCCCATCGGACCCTCTCCCTCTAGCTAGCAAGACTTGGCAAACCTCCTAACTGTTCAGTTAGCTCACTTTTGAGAGAAAATTCTTCGGCGAACGGCAAACAATGAAATATTTGCTGTAGTCCCGTGAGTTCAAATAGAATTCTAACTTGTTCGCTCATGGCAGAGATCAAAAGTATACATTTGCTGTCTCTAACTAATTTCACGATCGCCACTACAGCCATTAACTCGGAATTTTTCAGGAAATTTATTTGTGAGAAATCCAGCATAAGAATTTTGCCACCGCTTTCAATGAGGCGCTGTATTTCTTTCTGAAACTGAGCAAATTGAGAATTTTCCAAAACCTCATGAGACAAAACAATTTTCACTAGAACGTTCATGTTTACCTCAATGCTTGTTTGAATTATTAAATAACTTTTGATGAAAACCGAGTAAGGTGCTCTGTGGGCACCTTACCTTTTTACCCGTCAGTCGCAGATTCCAGCTACTTGCTAGCAGATTTGCCGTTGCTGTTGCTGTTGCCGTGGTTGACAGCAGCGACTTCTAGAGAAGTTGTGGCTGGGGGATGGGCAACTCCATTGGATGTGCTGACATTAGAGGCAGAACCGTTAACATTTTCTACCAATTCAATCACCGGCTTGGTAGTAATTTGTTTGTAAGTTGTCAGAGCTTGAGCGACCACTTGATCCATGTTGTAATACCTGTAAGTCGCCAGCCTTCCCACGAAAGAGACTCCCGGAGTTGCATCAGCCAAAGCCTTATATTTCTTGTAAATTTCGGCATTTTCGGGACGGGGAACCGGGTAGTAAGGGTCTCCCTCAGCTTGGGGATATTCGTAGACAATGCTAGTTTTTAGATGCTCTTGTCCGGTGAGGTATTTAAACTCGGTGCAGCGAGTATATAAATGCTCGTTGGGGTAATTTACCACCGGTGCTTCTTGGTGTACGGCTACGTTCAGTGTTTCGTGCTTGAATTCCAAGGAACGGTAAGGAAGTTTGCCGTAGCAATAATTGAAATAGGAATCGACAGGCCCGGTGTAAATCATTTCTCCGTAAGGGATAAAACCCTCAATCTCCCGGTAGTCGGTATTCAGCATCACCTTGATGTTTGGGTGAGAAAGCATCTTTTCAAACATCCGAGTGTAGCCGTGCAGCGGCATTGCTTGATAGGTATCGGTGAAATAGCGATCGTCCCGGTTAATGCGAGTGGGTACGCGCGCAATCACTGAGTTGTCGAGTTCCGACGGGTCCATTCCCCACTGTTTGCGGGTGTAGTTGCGGAAGAATTTTTCGTAAAGTTCGCGACCGACTTTGCTGACAACGACATCTTCGGAAGTGCGAATGTAATCCTTTGGTTCTGCTACTTTCGCGAAGAAATCTTCTACTTCAAATGAGGTGAGATTCAGTCCGTAAAGTTTGTTTACGGTGTTGAGATTGATCGGAATGGGCAGCAGTTGACCGTCTACGCTGGCGAGGACGCGGTGTTCGTAGGGCCGCCACTCGGTGAAGCGCGAAAGATACTCGAAAACAGGGCGTGAATTGGTGTGAAAAATGTGGGGGCCGTATTTGTGTACGAGGATGCCGTGGTTGTCGTAGTGATCGTATGCGTTGCCGCCGATGTGGTTGCGGGTATCAATTATCAGGACTGTTTTTCCGGCTTCATTTGCTAGTCTTTCGGCAATGACGCTACCTGCAAATCCTGCTCCGACGATTAAATAGTCAAACATTGAAACACCTCTGATTGTGGGTAAGGGTAAGGAATAATTCGTAATTGGACATACAGCGAGGATTGTTGAGTGTTAATTTTTGAATCCGTAAAGTGTAACTCTTTAACTTCAACCTCAACATTCCTAACTTAAAACTTTCATCCTGCCTTGGGCTTTCTGCCGTTTTTCGTCGATCGCACTTTCGATCAACCCCAGCATTTCGCCCCAGGTATTGTCCCAAGAATTGTCTGCTAAAAAGGCGTCTACTTCACTCAGCCATTTGCTGCGAACGTCCGAACTTTCGCTAAGGATTTCTTGAGCACAAGCAACGAATTCTGAAGAATTGCTAGCAATCCGAACCAAGCCGTTTTCTCCGTAGGGCCGCACCACGTCGCGGATAGGAGTAGAAATCACAGGTTTGCCGGCAGCGAGGTATTCTGGAGTTTTCGTAGGACTAATAAACTTAGTCGATTCGTTAATCGCAAAAGGCAGCATGGCGATATCCCATCCGCCAAGATACGCTGGCAGTTCTTGATAAGATTTGCCGCCGAGATAGTGGATATTTGGGTGAGTTGGCAGAGTTGCCGGATCGATTTTCGCCACGGGGCCAATGATGACTAAATGCCAGTCCGGCCTTGCTTGGGCAATTCCCCTCAGCAGTTCGATATCCATGCGTTCGTCTATGACGCCATAAAATCCCAAACGCGGGTGAGGAATGTCTTTTTGATCCGACGGTTCTTGTGAAAGATTCCTGGCTGTCGCAAAGTGTTCTTTTTCGATGCTGCTGGGGAAAGCGTGAATGTTTGGGTGCTGGTGCTGTTTGGCTTCGTAAAGGTTGTGTCCCCCGGTAAATACTACGCTGGCGCGCTTTAATAATTGGTTTTCATTTGCTTTTAAATCCGGGTGCGCGCCTTTGAATGCTGACAGTTCATCCATGCAGTCGTAGACTACAGCTAGCGGCTTTAAGTGGTTTGTGAAACTGACAGCCATTGGTGTGTAATACCAGAGGATGTACTGGCTAATTTCTGCAGATCGAAACAAATCATCTAGCATGGCTTGCTGAGCAGTTTGTGCTGTTGCTTCGCTGATTCCTTCGCTCAGGTGCGGTACTATTACCCAGACTCCGCTTTCGTGGATGCTGACATCGAGCCACCAATCTGTAGCCTCGCTCAAAATTGGTTCTTCTACGAAGAAGACGCGACGCTTTTTGGCACAGCGGCTCAAGAGATGTTGCGGACGCTGATAGACAAAATTCCACCGCAAATGAGACAGGCAAACTAAATCTGGTGCATCTAAAGCCTCAGTTTTTGATAAGTTGGCGCGCAATGTGGGCGAGGGAGCGAATTGAGAGGGCGATTTGGCAGGATCTATAGAGGTAAATCGGATCTCCCATGCTCGACCTTTATTGCTATAATTATTGTTTACTGAGTGTTCTGGGGGCGACATATTAGCCTCTGGAATTTGTCAATGAAAATTTGTCAGTTAAAATTGGTCAATAGGATATCTTTCTCAGCCTTGTCTTACTGAAAGTCGCAAGCCTCAATCTGAGAACTTTTATTGACGAGCAAGCGCCGCATTCATTGAGCCAAACAAAGAAACTGTTTAGCTGCGGAAAAAACAGGCTTATCTGCTTTTTTCAGAAGTGAAAGTTTGAGATAAGTTAATATGGTTTGACTTGCTATTGTTGTTAAATCTAACCCAGTTTTCCTGCCTTTACTTCTATCTGAAGGATGACTTCTATCTTAGGAGGCGCTTAGCTTGTATGCGCGGTTCAAAAGCGGTTAAAGTGCCGATCGACCTTGTAAAATGACTCTTAACTGGCAGGTACGGCGTGAAAAAAGAGCGAGTTTTATTGCTTTATTTGAAGATGAGAGAAAATTTGCCATCAAGTTTATGTTGCTTTTTGATTTGACAAACCTTGCTTTTTTTTAACTCATCCGATCGCTAATTTGTAAAATTTGTATCCTACTATACAGAAAATCCACCAACATTTCTGACTTCCGATAGATTAACAATTGACAGTTTATAGAGTGGGGTTAAATTCACCGGAGAGTACCTGTCTCAACAATAACAGAGAATCCAGGCAACCGCAACGATAAACCTAAGATTTTGCGCGAGTCTGTGACAAGAAAGCAAAGTGATGACATTTGCGCTGTGGGCGTCAGTTTAACCTCGCGCCCACAGCACAAATGTCAATCATCCCTCTAAGGGCGGGTTCGCTGATATCTGCAATCAAACGCCAAATATCCACATAAACCCGCGACTAGAAAATAGCAGCAACTTTACAGTCGGCTGCTGTCAATTTTGGCGATTCCCCCTCCAAAGGCAAAATCTTGCACCATCGAACTCTTTAAGAAATCGTGAGGGAAACCCAATTCAATTGCACTTACTTTGTCTAACTGCTGCATTTGATCCGGGGTTAATTCAAACTCCAAACAAGCCAGATTTTCCTGAAGTTGCGAGAGTTGGCGCGAGCCCACAATCGGAATAACTTCGACTGGCTGTTGGATCAGCCAATTTAGGGCTACTTGAGAAGCAGGTTTGCCAATTTCGGCTGCTATTTTGCTAACTTCCTCAGCAATTTTGAGGTCTCGTTCGTTAATTTTTCCAGATTCAGGTGAATTAAGCCGTTTAGCTTCGCTGGCTGTTTCTGAAGTGTTGTATTTTCCGGTCAGCAAACCGGCTGCTAAGGGGCTCCAAGCTGTGACGCCAATATCAAAGGCTTTTGCCATAGGGATCAAGTCCCGTTCAGGAGTTCGCTCTTTTAAAGAATACTCGATTTGCAAGCCGATAAATGGTGTCCAACCGCGCAGGTTGGCGATCGTATTTGCTTGAGAAATAATCCAAGCCGGCGTATCGGAAATGCCGATATAAAGAATTTTGCCGGCGCGCACCAAATCGTCAAAAGCGCGCATCACTTCTTCGACGGGTGTTGTAAAATCCCAAGCGTGCAGCCACAGCAAATCTATGTATTCAACTTGCAGCCGCTTCAAACTGGCCTCTACTGCTTGTACCATATTTTTGCGGTGGTTGCCGAAACCATTGATTTCGCCATTCTTCATGTTGAGGCTATACTTAGTGGCAACTACCCATTTTTCGCGATCGGCTGCGATGAACTCACCGACATATTTTTCGCTAGTACCGTTGGTGTAGAGATTCGCGGTATCAATGAAATTGCCGCCCGCTTTTGCAAAGGCGTCGAACATTTTACGGCTTTCGTCGTAGGAGCTCCCCCAACCCCAGTCTTCCCCAAAAGTCATGGTTCCGAGGCAGATTTCGGAAACGCGAAGTCCGCTGTGACCTAGTAGTTTGTATCTCATGTCACCCTTCCGCTAGTTAATGGTTGTTAACAGTTTAGATCGGGATTTCCCAAACTGTTGCCATCAGTCGGGGTGGCGGGCTTTTGTAATCTGTTAGCGCTGCGCTGAAGGTTGAGTGTTTTGCCAAGTCAATCAAAATTTCGTAGCAGGGGCGATGCTGTCTCGCCCCTGCGTTTACGTTTAAACAGCGCGCAGGGGCGATCGTCTTACTAATGTATTTAGGATTACATTTCTCTCTCTTAAAATACAGTAAAGTCAAAAAACTTTTATCTACCTTTAGATAGGTATTTTAGAAAAGGAGTTAAATAAAAAATGCTATCTTAAATAATCACAAAACCAGACAGAACTAGAGAAAAAATTAATGTAGCTAAATTAACTTTTTAGCGTTATAGTGATTTATAGATTACAAAAACTAGGTGACTCACTTGGCTGATATCGTTGATACCGCCGTTTCGGCAGGCTCTTTTACAACCCTAGTTGCTGCCGTCCAAGCCGCTGGTTTAGTAGATACTCTCAAAGGCGCTGGCCCCTTCACAGTTTTCGCTCCTACAGACGAAGCTTTTGCTAAGCTTCCCGCAGGTACTGTAGAAGCACTGCTTAATGACATTCCTAAGCTCACAAAAATCTTGACTTATCATGTGGTTTCTGGCAAAGTTATGGCCGCTGATGTGGTCAAGCTGACATCTGCCAAAACAGTTGAAGGTTCAGAAGTGAAAATTGATGCTTCCAATGGTGTCAAAATCAATGATTCTACCGTTACAACAGCCGATGTTGCTGCTGATAATGGCGTCATCCACATTATTGATTCAGTCTTGCTTCCTGCGTAAGCACAGATTTAGATAGCGCAATACTATCTTGAGGGCGGTGGCTGTTGTTAGCCACCGCCCTGTTTTAATTGATAGTTGAGATTTAAATATTTTACGCAGGTCGGTAATTAAAACTATTTATTATAGAGTAGCGGGAATTAGCCGATCACACTTAGCTTGAGTCTGTCCCAAATTTGTCGCTGCTGGAGTTAGTGGCAAAAACTGCGACAGGTACTCTGGACAAAATTTTATCAAAAAAATAAAAAAGTGCGATCGACCGCGTTAGCAATTGCCGATAATTAGCGGCCCACTTATTTTGCACTCTCGGGCTGATTCCCGGTTGATGCGTAGATACCATGCCACCAAACCCAACATTTCTCCGAGAAACTGGGTTTACCAGGCCTTGTCCTAATTAAGATACAATAAGAGCCACAAAGAAAGTGCGATCGACATTATTTGACATTCAAGCTATGCAATCTACAACTCAGTCCGAGACAGAACCGGCGATGGACGCTCCCAAACACGGATTGCCCGTTACAATCATTACAGGATTTCTCGGCAGCGGCAAAACAACCCTGCTCAACCACATCCTGACCAATCAGCAGGGCTTGAAAACAGCAGTTTTGGTAAATGAATTTGGCGAAATCGGCATCGACAACGAACTGATTGTCACCACCGACGACAACATGGTTGAGCTGAACAACGGCTGCATCTGCTGCACAATTAATGAAGATTTAGTTAATGCAGTTTACAAAGTTTTAGAACGTCAAGAAAATCTCGATTATCTGGTAGTCGAAACAACCGGACTCGCCGACCCGCTGCCAGTAGCGATGACTTTTTTAGGCACAGAACTGCGCGACCTGACTCGTCTCGATTCGATAGTTACATTAGTAGACGCAGCCAACTACAGCTTAGATTTGTTCAACTCTCAAGCAGCTTACAGTCAAATAGCTTACGGCGATATAATTATCCTCAACAAAACAGATTTGGTTGAGGAAGCAGATTTAGATTTGTTGGAAGTTAAGATTCGCGATGTCAAAGAAGGTGCTCGAATTCTGCGAACAGTAAAATCGCAAGTGCCCCTACCGCTAGTCCTCAGCGTCGGATTGTTTGAATCGGACAAATATTTCCAATCTGAAAAAACTGCTAGCAGTCACGACCACGACCATCACGACCATCACGACCATCACGACCATCACGACCATCACGACCACAGCCATCACGACCATCACGACCATCATGACCACAGCCATCACGACCACTCCGACCATTTAGAAAATGACGGATTTACCTCAATTTCTTTCCAAAGCGACAAGCCGTTTTCTCTGAGAAAATTTCAATATTTCTTAGACCAACAACTGCCAACAAATGTGTTTCGCGCGAAAGGGATTATGTGGTTTGAAGAAAGTCCCAAACGGCATATTTTTCACTTGAGCGGTAAGCGATTTTCGATGGATGACGACGAGTGGAAAGGCGATCGCAAAAACCAGCTTGTTCTCATTGGTCAGGGTTTGGATACCGAGACTTTGCGATCGCAACTCGAAAACTGTCTTTGTATGCCTTCAACCAATCGCGGCAAAGGTTTTGGGAAAAACTAAAGGTTACTGGTTCCCCGGCTAGAGCCTGGGAACCGATGTAAGCGAGGCTCTGCCTCTCTGGTACTTAGGAAGATAGGAGGCAGAGCCTCTGGATCTGCGTTACCAGGCTAGAGCCTGGTAACGATTAATTACCTATTACCAATTACCGATTTCCCATGCGAGTCATCAGAAAGGTGGGTGGAAACCCCGTCGTTTTAGGACGGCTTTATATTAAACTATAGTTTGGTCAATGACCCACCCGCGACGATGGATTCAGACAGCCTAACGAGCGAAGTCCAG
>NZ_JAUBTU010000118.1:5019-20590 GCF_036705085.1 Microcoleus sp. B6-A1 | reverse complement strand
AACCTCTTTAAATATACTTAATATTCTTATTATATCATATTAGTTATTTATGTAATTAATTTTGTTTAACTACTTAATTACTTACAAAACATAGGAATCAACACAGATGAGTATTTCAAGAATCGAACTTAAGGCTGAACTCGGTCTGGGCAAAGTTAGCGACATCACCAATGTCCGTAAAGCGCTGGGTCAGAGAGATTGGCAGAACTCTCAGGTTGTAGACGCTGATGCTCTCGAAGTGACTGAATATTACCGACTTGTTCGCGAACAAATGATTATTCCGTCGGAAGCATTGCTACAAATTGCCAGCAACCGAACTGGCAGCAGTGAATATCAGAATGATCAAATTGATGAAAGTGTGATCGATCATAGCGAACACCGCGACGGTCAAGAAGAAACCAATGGAATGGTACTTGCTATTCGATCGCTCACTCAAGAAGCTAGCTTAGCAATGACGGATGTTGCTGATGCAGCATCGGAACAAATAGTTGATACTTTTTGCATTGCCCTGGGCGCAAATGTAGTGGACAAACTTCAAGACAGAGCCACTAAAATTCGAGCAAATTTTGGTTCTATCACTGAATCTATTCGATCGACTCCTTTAGATTTGCGTGGCGGGAGTTTACCGGGAAAAAAACAGCAACCGAAACAGCTCACTGGACTTTGGGGCTAATTGATTCCTGCCTAGAACTAGCCCAAGCTTATAGCTCACGGTTAGTTCTGGAAGAGCAAGCTCGTAGTGCTCAGAAAGAAAAACTACTCACTACCTTAGTTATCTATTCGAGCTTGCTTTCTCTTTATTCCTCTTCTACAGAAACTTGTACAGAAACTTGTACAAATTCCACTTCATCAACTACTACATCAACTTCATCAAGTATTTCAGAGAAGGAGAAAAGAGCAATGTTTCAATGGTTCCTATCAATTTTTACAACTCCAGTCAAGCCGTACCCAGTTAGCGCAGCAGCAGTTTTCATGACAGGAGTGTGCTAAATGCTAGTTCCTGTTACCTCAGACCAAGTTTACGATTGGAATCCAAACCAGCTAGTTTATGTCTACAATGCCGACAAAAAATGCTTGGCACTGTGCCGAGTAATTGATTTGGATTTGTCGGAATGGAGTGATCGCACTAGACTTCTGGAACCCGTTGACGAAAATCTGCAACTCTGCAAACCACAGGAAAGAGAAATCCCCCCCAATTGCGTCGGAGGTAGGCACTGCTCTTACCCAGAAACCTGTTATCGGTTCGAGACTGAGCAGCAAAATCATGAATGCAATTTTCCAACCGCCGAAGAACTTGAACAAATTAGATTGTGGACAGAAGGATTGAAAAACCTACAACCTTGATTTCTGATTTAAGTTTCTGTTACAGAGCGACCAAATTTAGTTAAAATTCAAGGAAATTCATGAAAAAGCAAAGAGATGGAAATACTGCTGATTTCAATAATGGCAGCCAATCTACTAATAGTCTTGTTACTTCTTCAGATGCAAGGGAAAATGTCTCTGTTAATCCTTCAAAATCAACAGATACTAAATTGGCTCAATATGGAGGACAAGGTGAAGGAAATAACGGAGAAACAGAGCAAGATAGACGAAATGCTGACGGCTCAGGAGAAGCGGATAGACCAGGCGATCAAGGAGTAATGCTAGGTTCTCTATTCTGTGGAGCTGTACCCGCGCTTGTTGTCGGGTTCGGGGCATTTTGCTACCACACAGGATATCAACAGGGTGGCAAAGAAGCACGTCCAACGATTGTCCACGGCAACCAATATAATTCCAAAACCTACAACATCTCCCCTTCAATCGGCAGCAACAACAGCAATAATAGCCACAACCAGTAGAAACCAAGCCGTCAGTAGTGAGTAATAAGTGAACTATCAAATGAGACAAGCTAGATCTAGTTCATCAAATTTACCCGACCCAGCAACAATGACTTATGAGGAAAGTGTTGCTGAAAGTATCAACAATCTGGCAGCCAAGGAGGATTTGAGACGATCGTTGTTAACTGAAAAAAAACTGTCAGGCAAACTGAAAATTACTGAGCAACTTCTGGTACTAAGTGAGCGGAACGAAAGTTTGTCACAGCAGATTACCGCTCAACTTATTGCTGAACGTCATACAATCCTCATGCCTCAGTTCATTCCTCACAGCAATTTTGACCCTGATTTAAACCTAGACTTAGACAATCTTCCCCCACTACCAGAGCCACTGCCAAAAACTAAAAGAAAAGTGAGGGTTCCTAAAGTCGAGGTCAAAAAAGTGACGGAGATGACGCTCGAAGAAATTCAAGCAGAACTCAAAGAAGCTAGAGCAAAAATGGCGGTCTTAGAAGGTAAGTTAATATCAGATGATTTTGACACTCGGTTCAATGCTCAAATGGACATTCGGGGGCTGAATCCGCGAATGAAAAAGCTTTCGGGTCAAGAAATTGCATTGTTGCAGCACGAAATAGTTTGCTTGAGAAAGAGTCTTTTAACTTAGCTAACCTAGCCAGACAGAAAACAGGAGACTTAGGATGATTGAGACGATCGCAAACCGCATTTGTGAAGCTCGTAAACTGGCGGGTCTGTCCCCGGCTCAGGCGGCAAAAATGCTAAGTCTCCCTACCGATCGGATTTTGGAGATAGAAGCAGATACCGTTTCTGTTTCTGCCCAAGAAATCGAACAATTTGCAGAAATCTTTGAGGTTAGCGTTTCATGGCTGATGGGCGAACAGTTAGCAAAAGTTGAGATTGGCAAAGTCCATAATTTAACACCAGAAGACGCTAACAAACTTCAAACAATACTTGCCTCCATCCGAGGGAAACAATGATGCTCAGACAGCTTTTACAGCGAAATATACGGCAAATTTCACCAAACCTGGCAGCAAAACTAACACCCAAACCCCGTTTGAAAATCTCCCCTGCTCAGATGGAGGTGAAGAAAAAACAACAGAGCCATTACGGGCCCGGCTTTGTCTACGCATTCCACGATCGTCAAGCACTCAGAGAAGATAAACGATCGATACACATTCAAGGTACGACATTCTGTAAAATTGGCTTGAGCCGGACACCGAGAACACGCAGATATTTTCTCTCACGGGAATATCAGAGTGAGTTGGAAATCAAGGCGATCGCATTCACGATGAACATGAAGGTGACGGAGGATTTGCTGCACTATATCTTCTCGGCTCACAACGAATTGCGTAAGACAAGAAACTCGGAAGGCAAAAACTTGGATGGGTATACCGAATGGTTTCGGGTCACTCCCCTGAGACTGAAGATGATTAAAATCATGGTATACACTATGGCGGTACTCGTCAATCTGGCTTATTTTGTTTTCGCAGTTTCTGCTTCTATGTACTTGTTCAATTTCTTATTTTAGGTAAGTCAATGTTATTTTTCAAAAAGTGGCAGCAACAGTTAGCTAAGAAACTTCACCGGGAAAATAGACTAATCAAAGTTTCACGAACTTTGACTAACAAAGTTTTCCAAAACTTCGATGGTGATGAAGAAAGTTTGTTACCAGGATTCTATTACTACGCAGGATTGCAAATCCAACTAGAGTTTTTCTCTTCCTATTCCTTATTCCTGGGGGGAAATCTCGAACTGTGGAGATGGAATGTCTACGACGGGTTTGGACAAGGAATGCTGAATGATGGTGTGGGCGATACCAAAGATGAAGCTGCTGCTTTAGCTCAAACCTGGGCAGTGGATTTTCTAGAAGGTCGAGAACTCTACATGAGTAATCATCGGAAAAACCCCAATGAATCAATACGAATTTGACGAAATTGCACAATCTGAAACTTCAGACATTCCAAAATCTTTGAATGGTGAACCTTTAGAATTAGGAGATTTTGTCTGTCCCCGTTACATGGCAACCACTGCCAAACAAGCGATCGATCGAGGCTTTGTTTATCAAATCACCGAAATAAATCAGCCAGGGACAATACTTACTGTTCAACGAGTTTCTGACCCCAGAACCCGGATTAGCGCCTCAAGCGATTTCTTCATCAGTCTCCAAGAACAAGAGGATGATGCTGATAACGAGACTGAATCTGCATGCAATGAATTGATAATTACGACTCTTCTAATCCCACTAATTTAGATTAACAAAATGGAGGTCTTATGCAAGCAACAATGGAAGAACCGGATGTATTGGTTAAACTTCTCGGAACTTTAGTAGGTGGCGCTCTTGATGAAGACGGGGAGCAAATGTTGGATGATGTTTTTGGCATCACAACTGCTAACTTGAACCAACTCACTCCCCAGGGCTGGGCTGCGATCGGCGATCGGGCAATCCAAGCAAAATGGTTCCTTGACCATATCACCGAAATCAAAGAGAAGTTCAAGTTACTCATTGACGCACAAATCTGTTTCCGTGAGTTCCAAGGCTGGCTGATAGAAGCTGGCTATAAAGGTGCTGAGAAAATCAAGAAAGCTCAAATAGATGTTGCCGTTGCTCGTGCGAAGTATGGCGCAACAGTCGAACAAGAGGACTATCGACTTGTCAAAAAGGAAGAACAATTTGCAGCAGAAACAGTACAGGAAAATATTCTCTGGGATAATAGAGTAATTACAGCAATCGCTAAGAAAGTCGCAGAAGTTGATGCAGCCATTGAAAGGATGCAAGGAAATCCAGAGTTTGCTGCTGAATTAGAAAAATGGAAAGAAGAAGAAACCAATATCTATAAGCAAGCTGCATACGGTTTGAAATTTGGTACTCATGGCTTGAGCCATCCATCTCTCGGCGGTTCGACTTCTTCTCCACTCCAAATTAGTCAGTCCAATTACTCTCAACCTCAATTTGTTTCAGCTCCAGGTTTAGCCACAACACGCTCAGCAACACAACGATCGGCAACAGGCAGAGCGAAGGATTCAATCAATTTGGCGGTTAATTGGTCAGGGGATATCGCAGGCAAAGTTAATGGTGTTGCTTCGCAGATAAATCGTGGTTTCTCAAGATTTACTAATTTTTTCAGAGGTGAAACTTGATTATTTCAAAAGGTCAAGTTTTCAAAGTCGTTAGCTCGATCGATGTTACTAAAAGCGCTACTGCTAGCAAAAACACAGGCTGGGTAACGACAGATGATCATGAACCGGGGATAAAACTACTCAACAGTTACGGATATCTAGTAGTTGCTGAAACTTCAGCGATACAGAATATCGAAATTTGCCCCAATTGTTGCTTAATGTACGGTCAACCATCCAATAAATGCACCAATCATGTTTTTACAAACTCCACAGTTACCGAAAACGCTTCCTGTGCAGCAACAGCAACAACTGCCATCACAGGATGAATCACTCGTTTACAAGCCGTCATCGCAACTGAAGCACCTCAAAAATGTCAACAACTGGTTATTTTTGGTAGTGAATTTCTCGTTCGGCATCGGCATAGCAAATTTATTCCGGCTCTTTCCGTCACATCTTTTCTTAGGAATCGTGGCGATCGTCATCGGCTCTCTCAGTTTGTTTTTCATGTCGCCAGCCGATCGCGCTTATGTCGGACTCTGGCGGACGGGCGGTGCAGCATTGGCGATCGGAGGCATTCTCTGCTTCTGGGATTTGTATTATCTGCTGACCTGGCAACATGGTTTGGCGATCATTGCTTTTGTCCTTCTCTCCATGTGGATCATTGGTGCTGGTAGTAAATAGCACTTTCATCCCGGCTGGTACGGCTGTATTCGCTTAATCCCTTGCCGGGATATTTCCAGTCAGCGGGCATCAGTCAGCGGGCATCAGTCATCGGGCATCAGTCATCGGGCATCGGTCGGCATCGGGCATTGGATTTTGGGTATTGGGCATCGGGTAGTAAGGGGTAGAAGTCCATGAGTAACAGGGTCACGGTGGGATCATTCTTTGGAGCATTTTGCTGTTTGGGGTTGGCATTGATGCCGCTTCCGTTCGATCGCTGGGTGGGAGTTCGGCAAGCAAGCTCTCTCGCTGCGATCGGCTGCGGATATTTTGGCTGGCACGACAGCCAGAAAAAAAAGCAAATATTGGAACAGCAAGAGCTTTGGGAATTTGAGCAGCGACTGAAACAGCGGGCGCTTGATGCTGCTGTTAACTCCGCACTCACCGATGTCCTGGTTGAGGAGGTAGTGGTCAAAGAGAAGCTTCGGGCTGATGCCTCGGTTCAGGTCTACAAAGCGGAGACTCAGCAGAATTTTGTCCGAGTCATGGCTCACGATCACCCTGAAATTCTTCAGCATCTTCTCCAAACTTCACAACCCCCAACAACAGAAACAAAAACTGTTTCTGATTCTCAGTCAGAAACAGAAACAGATTCCGTTTCTGATTCTGTTGTTGATAGTGTGCCTGGTGGTGTGGCTGGTGGTGTGGCAAAAGAGAAAACGGAAGAAGAGAAAAGAGCGGAGTATATAGCTGCTGCCCGATCGAAGCTGTTGAAATTGATTGAGGAACATGAAGGAGGATGGATTGGGCAACTGATGCACAAACCATTACTAATTTATGGGGATATGGGTAGCTTTAAAAGTTACTTTGCAGCTTTTTTAGCACTGTGTCGGCATTATTTATATGGTCACAAAATCATTTCGATCGCTGACCCTCACTTTCATCAAAATTATGATGAGTGCTGGAAAACTCTGGTAAAACTGGGAGTTCCCGGCTATGGCGCAAATCAAAACTTTGAGGAAGTTGGCGAACAACTTAACGCCATGTACGATCGATTCAAGGTCAGAACTTTGAAGGATGATTGGCTGACCTCTATCTTTGATGAGATGACACAATATGGTTTTGAAGAAGGTACGGTGGAACCTGCTAGCAAACTAACTCGAAAAGTTGTTGGCGATCCTCGGAAAGCCAAAGAAGCGCCTATCTTCATTGCTCACAATGATACTAATGCTGCTTTCGGTGGGGGTGATGGTTTCAGTAAATCTGTCAATTCAGGAGTCGTGAAACTTCAGTTACGATCGGACAGCAAATATCAGCCACTTTTCAAAGGAACTATTTCGGGCATCAAAGATGAAGAGGGAGAGTGCATCAAAGATTTACCTATTTCTATTTTGCCGTACTGGATACGCCCTGAATGGGTTTATGACTTATTTAATGGCTTTAGTTCAGAGTCGGACAATCAAGTTATTAGTAATTCAGAAGTTGACCAGAAACCTGATCTAAACCTTAGTTTGCAAAATACAAAAGTTGAACTACAATATGAAGCACAATCTGAAACACAACCTGAAATAGAATCGGACATAGACAAACTAAATCGGGCATTAAATCAGTCAGTATCGTGGGATTATTGGTTAGCCGAATCAACGACTGAAGAACTCGATCGACAAATAGAATTACATCGATCGCAAGCCAGCCAAAAGTCAGATAATTTACCAGATAATTCAGCCGATAACTCAAGTGAAGAATTATCACCTGATAATAACCTTATCACAGGCAATATAACTCCAAAACTTTTACCCAGAGAGGATTATCCAGTAATTTGGGATGCGGAAGATTTCGCAAGATTACTGCCAAATGAGTCAGAAACAGCAGTTTTTGAGCGCATTTTGGAATTATCTGATAAATATAAAAGTCCCAGCAAACTCATACAAATGGGTTTGGGTTTTACCCAAGGAAGGAAGAAGCCTCGAAGTTATTCAGATGTAGGTAAAAAGTGTTTTTATTACATAGTAATGAAATATGGCACACCTTCACTGATTGCTCGATATAAGGATTACTTGGAAAAGAAGTAAGTCCAATTAATTCTCAATTAATCCTCAATTAATTGTTTATCGATCGTTCATCAATCAAACAAAACTAGGAGAGAGAAAATGCGTAAACCTACACCAACCGAATCAGTATTTTTGGCAGGGACATTAACAGCATCAATATTAACAACTCTTGAAGTTGTACCAGGGATAATAGATAAATTAAAAGAACAAGCACACCAAGCAAGTGAAGAACGGAAACGGACAAAAGCAGTAAATCCAGCAGACACTTTTACCGCTGGACTAATCATAGGTTTGGTTGGTGGAGCCGTTGCAACAACAAAGGTTATATCGGATAAAATTAATAATCCATAATAACCAAAAAGTAAATCTCATAGTAAAATCATTTTAAGTTGTGATTATACTATGAGATTTATGAATCAGTTAGCAATTTTCTTGCTGGGTGTGTTAGTTGGATTACTAATCGTATTTTTCCTCTTTCAGTTCATTGAATAATTCATTGGGTTCGTTATCTCGTCTGAGTTGAGGAATGCGAGGCGGTTTATTACTAAAAAAGCCCCAAGCAATTAATGCAAGACCAGCAATAAGTTGACCATCTTCGTTACTAATCCGTTTGGAGGCTACAAGAAGTTCTGCGATACCTGCAACAGCTCCCAAAATAGTTGAAATAGTATCTAATTGGTATTGAGTTGGTTCTCTAAATCTTAGTTTCATTGTTCCTATGAGTGAGCTAAAATGATTAGTCTGTATCTTCAAATTCATTCTCGATCGTTTCAATGATGTTACAAGAAGGAATGTCTAATTTTTGTTCAATATTATCAATTCGGCATTCCAAAGTAATCGATCGAAGTCTATTTGTATCTTGCCAACGGCGGATTTTATAACCGATAGCAATCTGGTCATTCTCTTGTTTTTTAGTTAAGTCATAAGTGAATAAATCAATTCTATGAACTAACTTATCCTTGATTTGTCGAGAAGCGAGCCAGAAAATATAGGTTGAAACGATAGCTGTAACACCGATCGAACTAGCAATGTAATCAAGAGTTTCTTGTTTCATTTTTCCATAGATTACAGTTTATTGCCCGGAATAATAGTTGTTGTGAATACAAAATTTGTATCAGCAATATATCGCGGGTCTGCTGTAACTCTCCGCATAAAGTTTTCATGTCCTGAGATAGTT
Source organism: Microcoleus sp. B6-A1 (assembly GCF_036705085.1). NCBI lineage: Bacteria > Bacillati > Cyanobacteriota > Cyanophyceae > Oscillatoriales > Microcoleaceae > Microcoleus > Microcoleus sp. B6-A1. The sequence goes on along the minus strand of NZ_JAUBTU010000118.1, from coordinate 11,753 downwards.
CTACCAACTAGACAGCCAGCGGACGCTGTGTGAATATCATTCACCGGATGTCCCCAACCGTGATGTTGATTGATGCCAAAATAACCTTCATCGATCGCATCTCCGGTTCGCATCATGTCCCGATTCCAATCCCGGTGCACTTTGACAAGTCCGACCTGGACAAGAGCTTCGTGAGGGTCAGAGTAGCCGTGGAGTCCGACTTGCCAAGCCCGATACTGTCCAAAGGCAATTCTGGCGGCTCCTTTGGGGTTCATGGGATTGTCAGTGTAGTAATACCCAGGTTCCGTCGTGGCTTCCCAAATACCTTCGATGACGGGTTGGAACTTGTCATTGAACGCAATAATTATCCTGAGATCATTGAAGTAATTGGGTCGATCGTCATTTTCCGTTCCATCAGTGTTTGCCCCTTCTACATAGATTATGTTTTTCTCCGATCGACCTCGCGAAATTTCATAATTTTGCTGTTCCATATACTCAATAATTCTTTCGGCAAATGTTCTACTCATTTCACTTTCCTCCTCTTAGGTGTAATTAAATGTACTGTGTCAAACCCTTACACTGTTTGAGTGCTAGAGTGATAACTTCTTAAATTCATAGGGCAAAATCATGTTGGCTTCTTTCCACAATCCGACTCTTTTCCTATTTGCTGTCGCTGCACCCGCTATTATCGATCGCAACACTGTCGTTTCTCTCACGTTGTATATATGACGATTGAAAGGCAAGCGAGAAGCGGCTAAACCAGATTGAGCGAGTTTGACTTGGACATTGCTAGAGACAAGTAGATTGTCCAGGTAAACATCACAAACCCATCTTTGGTATTGATCTAGCTCATAGGGAATAGCAATTAGCGCTCGGTTTTGAAGCAGATTCCTTAGAGCTAATTTGGCTTTTTCTGCCCATTCCCAATGCTTAAGAATCAGCGGGTCAGTGCTAGTTTTACCGGGTTTCTGAGATTCAGGGGTATCAATCCATTGCGATCGACAGATGATAGATTGACTCTCCGTGCCTGTTGCAGAGATTAATTTTAAGTTGAAAGTATCTCCATCGTATACAAACCCTAATTCCGCTTTGTAGACACTTCCTTTAATTATTTCCATCTCACAAAACCCTAAAGCTTTATTTTAAACGAGCTGTAGGGCTTTTTGCCATCAGTAAATTCCGATCAATTTGTAGCTTGTAAGGTGTGTCAGCGCTATCGTTTTAGCAATTTACATATATGGGTTTAATCCATATTCTTTTAGCATTCTTCCATCGTTTACCTTCACCAGCCTCCAAAACTCTCCAGTGTCCGCGTCTCCAGTGTGCAATTGGTGATGGCTGAATTTTCTTTATTTCTGACTTTCCATTTTCTTCTTTTCCTTTTTCAAGAACTTCTTCAAGAGTTTCTAAAGAATCGGAGTGTGGAATAGAAAAACCTTTACCAAGCCAACGAGGAAATCGATCGACAGTTTTGGATTTGTGTAATTTTTCTCCAAATCCTTTAGGAGATGGTAAATCTTTTTTATCTATGTCGCTAACCAGAGAAGGAAGGAATTCAAGAGTCAACAGAATATTGATGACCAGATTCCTTAAACGTTTGATGAGAATTCTATCTTCAGGAGTAAGAGCATCAAGTCCAATATCAGAATTTTCGTCATAAATCAAAGTGTCTCCATTTTCTGACACAGCAGTGCCAGAAGTCCACACAGTTTCATGAGTATCTATTGTAGAATATTGAAAGTATAAAAGATAACTTAGTTTAAACGGATGAATCGAGATATCTCTCCAAGTCGCTGAATTCCATTCAGGATGATTGATATTGTTACAGCTAATGGTCAAGTAATCGATCGACGCTCCGTCGGGTGCATAAATAGCTCCTTTGGGTATGGCTAGCAAAAATGTAGGTAGTGAGGGTTGCCACCCGCACAGGATTCCTGGCTTATGGAGTGCATCTGTTTGGTCGAAAGCTTCAATTAACTCATGAGTTAAACAATACATCGGTGCTTTTTGGGCAAACCAGAGCGCGATTCGGTAGCTTTGGATAAACGCTGAGATGTCTAATGGTGAATATTCCAAATCACAGGTTGTTAATCCAACCGCAATTATTTGGCTCAGCACCTGCCAGCTTATGTATTCTGACGGCATTCGATAATTCACATCTTCTCTTATCCTTGCCAACAACTCTTTGTTGATTTTCTCAAACATCAGCAAACTCTTGTTCCGATTTATCTGCGGTTGTAGGGTCAAAAATTTAGATTTTTTTGGCATAATGAAACCTTTAAATTAGTGTTATATTATATTGTAGTTCACCTCTCTTTCTCTGCATACAATTACAATGATTTGTAAGAAATTGTAAGAAAATGGAAAGATATTACAAACCGCTCTATAAGCCGAATCAAGTGTTTTGTGGTTCAGGACAAACAGCCATAGTAACAGGCTGGACATTGAAAAGCACAGTCAAGAAGAAGCTGGAAGAGCATGAGTATGGAGCGATCGGACAGCTCTACTCAGCCACACGCGGTATCAATTTCTTAGTACGAAACCTATTATGGAACCCTCACATCAGGTTTTTAATAGTTGTAAATGCTACGAGGGAAGATAAGAATTCAGGCGCAGTTCAGTGTTTGTTGAATTTTTTTCGACAAGGTTTTGAAGATGGAGAAAGTGAAGAGGGTGTTAAGTGTTGGAAAATAAAATCAAAAGTCCTCGGCTACATCGATCTTGAAATCCCGTTAGAAAATCTGCAATTGTTGCGGGAGTCGATCAAATGTCATGAAGCCACAAGCATTACTGAAGCAGTCACTCTCGCCAAAGAGTTAGCGGAGTTGGGCGAGAAACCGGAGTGGGCAACGCCGGCACTGTTTCCGCTGGTGGAAAACTTGCCAACGGTTCTCCCAGGGCAGCGCTACGGGCACCGGATAGAAGGGAAGACGATCGCCGAAACTTGGATAAAAATCATCCACCGCATCAAGACGACGGGTGTGCTGCGACCGACGGGGTATGACGGACAGGTGCAAGAGCTGATCAATCTGATGGCTGTGGTCACCGACGAACCGCCCGAATTCTTCTTCCCAGAGCCGAGCTATTTGCCGATTGACCGCGACTTTCTCGAACAGTACATCCCGCAGATTCTGGAAGATGCTCCATATCACGAGGGAATCAAGTACACCTACGGCCAGCGGATGCGGTCATGGTTTGGACGTGACCAAATTGAGCAGGTCATTGCCAAACTCATCAACGAGATTGATGCTGCCAGCGCCGTTATCAACCTCTGGGATTCTGGTTGTGGCAATTTATTTCAGCGACCCGACAGTTCCTCCGACCATGAACACAGTGGGAGTCCGTGTCTCACTAACATCTGGGTGCGCGTCGTGGATGGGGAAATCTCACTGACTGCTACGTTCCGCAGCAATGATATGTTCGGTGCGTGGCCGGCGAATGCGATGGGGTTGCGCGCGCTGCAACGGTACATCCGAGATGCGATCGCCCAGCGGTCAAAATACAATCTGACGATGGGCCCGTTGGTAACGCTGAGTCAGTCGGCTCACTTGTATGACGATACTTTCGAGACTGCCGATCGAGTCATTGCCGCTCATTACGATCGGATTTGCAACAGTCGGGACTATTTCGACCCAGCGGGTAACTTCGTAATCGAACTCACCAGTGATGAGCATGGTGAAAAGATTTTGGTAACTCAGATTCCGGGTAGTGGCAAGGCCGTTAGCTACTACTCTGGAGTAAACGCGGTGAAGCTAGTTCGAGAAATTGCTGCTGCCTCGCCTGCCATCCAAACCGAGCATATTGGTTATCTGGGAGTAGAATTGCAAAAAGCTGCTCAGTGCTTGAAAACTCAAACTACCTATACCCAAGATTTATGATGCCTTTTTCCTTGAGTGCCAAACCCGACGAAGCTCTGCCAATTTACGGAAGCCTGACTATGGCAGAGCCTAAGCCCTTTAATGCTAATTTGAATTCTACAAGTCGTCCCTTCAATCCATTAGAACGATCGATTCCTACCTCAAACCAGTCCCCGACAATTGAATTTGAAGCACAATTAAAAGCTGACGGCATCAACCTTCATTAATTTTCTAAGCTTGCTTTTGACTCGCATCCCGGTTCCGAACAGGGATGAGTTCTTTTATCTAAAAACTGTCGCTTTGCCCAACTAAGAAGCTGCTTGTACGAGGGGTAAACACACACCCATTGAAATTTCTTATGTTTTTTGTTGATAGCGTAGACCTTTCCTTTCCTTTCCTGTTTCCATATCTGCTTTTTCTAGTTACGCTAACGATTTCTCAGTTACAATAGGTAAGAAAGAGTTTTAACGCATTCTTCAACTTCTGCTTATTTTACTTTATTAACTGCTTAAACAGTTGCTAGAAACTTGCAAGAACTTCATGATACCATCAAAACAAATTAACCCTTGGTTTGAAAGCAAGAATTGTTGTTTATTTTAGATAAATCATGACAACTAAAATACCATTAGTAATGGTTCAGTGTTTTGCGTCAGGCTCTATACTCTACCATACCATGTTGTGGGTATTTGTCAACCTTCTTTTTGGGTGTTAGCCTATTTATTAAACCGATACAAAAAATCTATTTTAAAATACTCAATGCTTAGAATTTATTGCTGTGAAGTCTCAAAGATTAAGTTGAACAAAATAATGGTTTAAGGTTAGTCCATAGCCGGAGCGTTCGAGCATACCAAATCCGCATTAGCCACCCATTTTACAGCATTTTTAAGTATGTTCGGTACACAAAAAGTGTAGGGCTTATTTAATGTGCCTCACAAATTTGCAATCTACTGTATCACTCGGGGTAGATGTCATAGCCTGTAACGGTGATATTAATTGACTTCAGTTGGAGTAAAGATACTTCACCATTGCGATCGCCTCCAAAACTGACTTTTCCCGTTACGCCCTCGACCGAAAAATTCTTACTAGCAAGCTGGTTTGTCAGCCATTCACGACGGGGTTTGTCTTGCTCTTGCTCCCAAGTGTTGATACCTTGGATAATTGCCTGTGTTGCATCATAAGCCATAGCAGTGCGCCAAGTCAGATTACCAGTGCGCCAATCAACATTTTTTCCCCACAATTTGGTAGCGTCTATAGCAAAATTTTTTCCTATCTCTGCTTTGGGATTCCAAGGCACTGCTACCATCATACCTTCTATGCCCTGCCCCTGTTCTAGTGTTTGATAGGTGTTAAGTGTAGAAGACCCAAACAGTTTTAAATTCTTTTGTTTTGCTGCTGCTGCTATCCTTATGGCTTTGTCAATAGTGTTTCTTACACCAGGCACTACTAATAGGCCATTAGCTTTAACCTGGTTGGCTTTTTCTAAAATAGTATTAATCTCAGAATCGGAATTGATTTTAGATAAATTACAGTCTGTTTGGACCACACCAGCCTTACCAAATGCTTCAACGAATTTGTCCTTAAAAGACCCGCTAGCTTGTGCTTGTGAATCATAACAAATAACAATTTTAGTGACCCCAGCTTTTTTAGCGTGTTCGGACAGTTCCTTCACAACTGTGTTAAGGGTTGGCATAGTGTGAAATATAGGGGAATCGTTGGGTAGTTTATCAGCATCGCTTGTGGGACTAATCATTACTAAAGATCCTTTTCTATACACATCCCTAGCAGCCAACGAAGCCTCACTAGAGTTATGTCCTACTACTGCCAAAACACTCGAATATTTGCTATTAGTGACAAATTCAGTGGCAATGTTTTTAGCATCTTCTGGGTTGTTATTATCGTTAGCGATCGCCACCCATAGCTTCTTACCATTAAATCCACCTTGTTTTTGATTCAGTTCGTTTTGGGCCTGCGCCACACCTCGTAATATCTCTGTCGCTACATTTAAGTTTGTACCAATAGGTATGCTTACGGCAATTTTTAAATCGCTTTTTGTTTTAGCAGCTTCAGCATTGTTCTTGTAAATCAATGCTTCTGGATCGTCGGGGTGCTGGCTCAGGGATGATTGGAAAGACTTGATAGCATTGTCAAAATCATTCTTGGCAAATGCTTTAACCCCTTCTTCTTTGTCTGAAGACGATTGAGCCAACAAAATATCTTCACCCAAGCTAATCTCTTGCTCCAAATTAGGCGTTTTTCTCCACTGAGTTACAAGACTTCCTGCTATAACAGCTACCAATCCAACAGCTAAGAAGGGAATTATATTCTTTAGGTAGGAGTTTCTTTCATCTAAGACCCGTTTTTCAATTTTTTCTACGTCTTCGTTTCTAAGTTTTAAAGTTTGCTGACGATTTTTCAGCTTAGCGCGAATTGGAGCGCTAACACGAAACTTGCGTTTAATTTCCTGGCGAAACTCATTCTCATATTCGTGCAATTTTTCTTGGTAGTGGCGGTTTATTTCAGCCAAGATAGGATTTTCAATCGTTTCTACATCTTCATCTCTGAGTCCTAAATCTTGCTGACGTGTTTTCAAATTAGCGCGAGTTTCATCGCTGATAGGAAACTCGCTTTCCACTGCTTGGCGAAACTTATCCTTATATTTGTGCAATTTTTCTTGGTATTGACGGTTTATTTCAGTCAATATAAGATTTTCAATCGTTTCTACATCTTCATCTCTGAGTCCTAAATCTTGCTGACGTGTTTTCAAATTAGCGCGAGTTTCATCGCTGATAGGAAACTCGTTTTCTACTACTTGGCGAAACTCATCCTTATATTTGTGCAATTTTTCTTGGTATTGACGGTTTATTTCAGTCAATATAAGATTTTCAATCGTTTCTACAT
>NZ_JAUBTU010000118.1:0-4919 GCF_036705085.1 Microcoleus sp. B6-A1 | reverse complement strand
TATTGACGGTTTATTTCAGTCAATATAAGATTTTCAATCGTTTCTACATCTTCATCTCTGAGTCCTAAATCTTGCTGGCGTGTTTTCAAATTAGCGCGAGTTCGATCGCTGATAGGAAAATCGCGTTCAGCTTCTTGGCGAAACTCACCCTCATATTTCTGCAAATTGTCTTGGTATTGGCGGTCTCTTTCACCGAATATACGATTTTCAATCAGTGCTACATCTTCATCTCTAAGCCCTAAAATATGCTGAAAACGTTTCAAATTATAGCGAGTATTATCACTAACAGGAAACTCACTTTCAATTTGTTTACGGAACTGATTGTCATATTTCTGCAATCTTTCTTTATATATTCGGTAAGGTTCTAAAACTTCAGCCTCAATAGCAGTAGCAGCCTCAGTTGTTAGTTTCAGACTAGCTCGTAGCGCGTCTAATGTAGCGTGACCAAAAGGTATAATCTCTCCGCTGCCCTGTTTTGCCCAAAACTCAACTTCTTGACGATATTTGAGGTTCGGATCGTCAGTCGGTGCTTTAGCAAGTTGGATCTTATAGCCTTCTCTAATTGCATATATCTCCGGTTTCATTGCCGGAACAGATTCTTGAACTTTTTGTTTGGCATAGTCATGTAATTCATCAACACAAATCCAACCGTCTTGATCCCGATCTGCTGCACCAGTCTTCAGTCCCTCAACTATATAACGGGTGTAAGTATCGTCAAAACTATATTGGGTGGAAGTCGAAGATGTTAGAACAGCTCGCCCTTCTCCACCCAATTCGTTTCTGATATTCACAAAATCATTATTTTTAGCTATCATACCCTGGGCAAACGCACCGCTAAAGCAACAATCTAAAATCACTACTTGTCGCTTAGAATCGCTATTATTCATAATTCTATGCACAAAACTGGCTTCCACTGCTGTCGCTTGGAATCGTCTTTTCTCCGTGCTGGGAATCGCAAAGTAAAGATTGCCACTGTTATCCGTAATGCCATGACCAGAAAAATAAAGCAATACCACATCATCTCTTTGACAACCTGAAAACAAAGTTTCAATGGCTTTCCGCATTTCCTCTAGACTAGGATTCTCAAGAGTTCTCACATCAAAACCACCCATCTTTGGGTTCTGCAACACTCGTTGCATTGCTACTACATCTTGTCGAACTCCGGGTAATTGATTAAAACCATGTTGATACTCACTTACCCCTATCAGTAACGCGACTTTAGCCATTTATTTCATAACCCCTTTTGTTTTTACAATTTTTACCAATTCAACTGCTAATGATATTACTGCCCATCACTTTTGCTAACTACTAACTTAGCAATTACGCAAGTGTCGCAAACGTTATTGTTTAGGTCTGTAGTTGTGCTAAAGCGTTTTAGCGCAACTACGAATTGGCTTTTATCTGCCAATGAGATAAGTTTTATAGGTGTTAGTCATGGATTGGCTACTCAGGACTTAGTGTTTCTTACGCTATTTGGGATCTTCAGTCTCGTTGAGAAATTTTTCTGCCTTTTGCATGAGAGCCTCAATATCCTTCAAAGTGCTACCTTCCAAGCTTATTTCTGTACCTTGGGGGGTTTTGATTGTGAATTTAAGGGTTTTTCCACTCAGGCGACGGTGCACCCACGAGATTGCACTTATAATATTTTGGCTATTAACTTCAGCCATCAACATTCCCACTATAAAACCTTCAATTGACTTGGCATCTTTTGGGATATCTTCATCTTCAACTGCAACCCGATTCACTTTTTCAAATTCATCTAAGTCCTTCATCTGTTGCAGCAGAGTTACCGTTAGCCGATTTAGTTCCTCCTCTTCTAAGCCTGTAGTTGTCAAGTCAATGATGAATTGCACTGTGGATTCGTTTGTCATTCTTAACTCCCAAGCAGTTATTGTAGTTTTGTCTTATTTTTCATATACTCGTAATTTCACAAGGAGATCAGGATAAAATCGAAAATAACGTTTTTTTTGTCACTTCGTTGAGAGAGAACTGCGCTCGCAGGACTGCGGTGTGCAAGGAATGAGCGCCTGTCCCCGTGAAAACTGCTAGACTTAAAAGAGGAGAAATTTCTGAGGTTCACTGTGAAACTAGAGAATTTACTGTTATCCATAGAAATCCTTGACAGTGGTGGCGCTCACCTTTTTCGTCTATACTGCTACTGATGCTCGTTTGTCAGAAAGACTTCCCAGCCCAACACCCGAAGGGCAGATTGAAGTCAAACAATATCCCGCATACCGTTCGGCAACAGTTCGCTACGGTCGATCAGTTACAGTTTGTCACTTTCTCAGGAACCGAAACAATCCGCAATTCCTGTTCATAAGAGAAGCTAAACTCGGATAATGCGGATACGCTCGGCTGGCATCCGTTGAAGATTGGCAGTAACTCTGGGGCTTTTTCCGTCGCAAACGGCAAGCATGAAATCTGCTTCTGCACTCATGGCAATATCAGGCGTAGGATATTCACCAACATTGACGATCGGATATCCTAGATTCTCTTTGTTACCCGTTTGATAAACCGTCACCTTAGAATATTCTAAGAGAAACAAGAGTCCTAAAGCAATTTCATCAAAGTCACTAAAGTTTCCTATTAAGATTTCAGCCTTGATTCCAACTACTTTACAGATTTTTAAGCTGACTTGAGGAGGAATTATTTTTAGATTTTCGGGCCCTGTGAAAAATACTTTCATCTGTGGTATAATTAATTGTGTTTTCAGTTAAGTAATTGACTGTTACAAGCGCGATGTAACAGTCACTTTTTCTGCAAATTTTTAGATTCTTTTGAGAAGCATCGCAATCCGATCGTATCGATCGGCATAACAACCGCTATCAAAAATTCCAAAGTTCTTTTGAGAGTAGGTGATGCCGAGTACCGAGATAACGCAGTAATGGCGGTAGTAAGGGAATAATATTGAACCTAAATATGGCTCAATATATTCCGTCTCAAACAAAGCTTGAGTAGTCAGTTTTTCATACTGGATTTGGCTATTTTGCCCCAAAAAGTTTAAACTCTGAGTGTGCATAATTAACTATTAGTTAAAAAACTGCCACTCTACAGCGAAGCATTAACCTTTGCCACGACTGTAATAGTTCAATTCTTTCACTTCTGTGAGCCGATCGATTGACCACATCTGAGCTAAAAGTTTGCCAATTTCTTCGTAAGTTTCTGGATATCTAGCAGGTTCAAACCCTTGGGTTTTATCTGCAAGAGAACAGGTGTTACGGTAGTAGCGATAGAGTTGGTCTAAGTCCGGTGCAACATTGAGCCTGTCCCAACGTAACCGATTAGCTAATCTGAGAGCTGGTCTGTCATTGGGAATAGCATCAGGATGGATGAAAGAATAAGATTCGGAGCCGGCATTGTCAATTTTGTGAAGATAGGGTAGTGACATAGAAATTAAGAGAAAAAGTCACTACCCGACAGCGAAGCACTACTTAGTCCCACGACTGTAGTGATTTACTTTCCTCTCTTCTGTTTCTTGGTCGATTGACCACATTTTAGCCAAACGCCGACCAATTTCCTCGTATTGTTCTGTGCGATCGTTTCGATAGAACCCGTAACCTTCTCCTACATATTCTTCATCACAGGGGGGTGTTAAGAAAATGTAGCATTTGTGGTCGTAATAGCAGAAAAGCTCACCTAATTCCGGTTCAATATGCTTTCGTTCCCAGCGCAATTTGGCAGTTAACCTCCTAAAAAGTGATGGAAAATCTAATTTCGTGGAAGATTCCTTAGAATCACTAGAAGAATTTGAAGAAGGCTCAGGGAATTTTTCACTTTTTTTGGGAAATCGAATGGTCATGTTACTCCTTCTGAAATCTGATGATGTTGTAAAAAAAGAAACTCCAGAGAAGGCTCTGGAGTTTCAATCTAGAAATTGCTATCGGGAAACTCGATACAAAACTCGGATTCATTCAAAAACCAATCAATTTGTTGGTAAGCTTCGTTGAGAGCTTTAGCAAGAGAGGTTTTTGAGTCAACCAGCAGTACCGAGATGGGGTTGCGTTCAGGATCGAGTATTTCGGAGTTCCAGATGTTATTTTCTTTGGAACAGCGAACCCACAAGTTTTTATACTCGATCGAGAAGTTGGGAACCATAGACTTTGCCTCCAATGGCAAAACAACGCCCCCCCATTGCGAAGCACCCTAACGAGAAGTAACTGAAGGACGATTATATTCAGGGAGAATCTGACAGCCTTGCAAATCGATCGGAAACTCATTTTTATCCGTTCCTTTGCGATGTTTGGTTTTGTAGGGCAAAATCAGATTATCGCCCTTTGGCTGAAAGAGATTACCCTGAACATACTGGAACTGAAACTTACAGCGAAGCATGATGTTCTAATTTCTGTGGCTGCTGCCAGATTTGTTGGAACGATCGATCGCATCAGATATCTACTTTTCACATATTGCCGCAAGGACAGAACATTTTAAGGTCAGTCGCTGAATTAAAAATCCCCTCGGCTTCAGCCAGGGGAGTGTCAACTTTGCCGTCATGCGTGGTTCTGTCCCGGCTAAATCCATCGGACGGAAGCCAGTCTCGGCAAGAGAAACACCATTTCAAGCCGGATTGGGTTTTTTGCAGATATTCTTCAACAGAGATTCCTAGTTTGGCAGCAGCTACCTTGCAGCCACCGAATTTGGTTTGAGCCATAGGTTCTATCCTGGGTATCGGTTGATCGCTTTAGTCATCAGCCCTCAGTCATCAGTCATCAGTCATCAGTAAGGGCATTGGTCATTGATGGCGGTGACGGTGGCGGGTATTGATCGCATTGATTGATCGCAGTGGGGAAAGCATCGATCGCCCTGATTGAGAGCGATCGCATTGACTCAACACTTGCCAGCTTATGTATAGCCTTTCTCAGAAAGATGAGGTACAATAACAGCAGTGTGTAAACCAGTTAAAAATATTTGACGATGTAACT
>NZ_JAUBTU010000117.1:0-21015 GCF_036705085.1 Microcoleus sp. B6-A1 | reverse complement strand
CTTTGTCTCGGATGATTCACTTTTACCCCCTCAATCCGCGTATGTGCCAGTTGGGGGTGCGGAATGTGGGTTTTAACTAAAATCAGCGAGGCTAATTTGGTTAGCTGTCACGCCATTGATAGCAGCTAAAATTTCACCAGTTTCTGTCAAGCTGATTAAAGTTGCAGTGTTGCTAGGGATAATAGAAAGTTGCGAGAAGGTTAAATTGTCGGCAAGTGCGAGGAAGTCGATGCCTGGTTCAAAATCGAAAATGATATCGCTGCCAGAATTGGCTGAAATTAAGAAGCGATCGCTCCCATTTCCTCCTATCAAACTGTCATCGCCGTTTTCACCGCTGAGAAAATCAGATCCGTTACCGCCCAGCAGAATATCGCTAGCTTGACCGCCGTAAAGACTGTCATTGCCTTCACCTCCACTCAAGCTATCTTGACCGCGATTTCCAAATAGGATATCTTCCCCATTATTGCCGAACAAATTATCGCTTTCTTTGCCGCCGTAAACAGTGTCATCGCCGTCGCTACCGTCGAGGGAATCATTGCCTTGATTGCCCTGTATCCAGTCGTTGCCACCCAAACCGCTGAGAGTATCATTGCCGCGTTTGCCGGCCATTGTATCGCTGCCACTGTCGCCGGAGAGGCTGTCGTCGCCGTCAGTGCCGATGAGATTGGAGTTGGCTGCGATCGCATCTATTTCTCCTTGAATCACCGCAACGGCAGGTGTATCGGGCAATGTCGTTTGTTGAATTTTGGTATCTAAGGCAGTACCAGTATTTTCGGCAATAACTTGGGCGATCGATTTCGTACCTGTACCGACTGCTTTTAAGTCTTCAGAGGTTTCACCTAGGGCTACTTTTTGGACGCGGGCAACTTCTCGGTTAATTGAAGCTATTGCTGTGTTGGATACAACTTGGTCAATGCGCTGATTTGCTTCGGCCATTACCTTAGCTGCATCCGGGGCAACTTGCAACAATTGCTGAGTGTTTAAATCCGAGTCAAATTGTTGCGCTGCTGTGGTGGCGCGATCGACAATTGTTGCTAACTGGTTGGCATCGTTGAGATTGAGAGTTGTCCCGGATTGAATTTGTTGAACGATCGCACTTACAACTGCTTTTACGGTGTCGGTATTATCCAGAATCGACCCACCGTCTATTAAAGCAGCAGTTTGGGTAATGACGTTTTGTACCTTGACCATTGCAGTCAAAGTTTCTACTCCACCCGCGATCGCGTTTTCGGTAGCTGCGATCGGATCTAAACCCGTTATCTCAACATTAGCGGGAATGGAAAGAGAAGATTTGACGAGAGATTCGGCGCGATCGCTGTCAATTCCTTTGTCAATTAAATCCGCTACTAAACTGGTTAACAAAGTGACAACAGTAGCGTAAGGCGGGGCAGTGACAGGCGTTTCCAAAGGCAAACCAGTTGCTGTATCAATGCCGCCGAAAGCAACAATATTGCCTTCCTCTGGATCGAGTTCGCCATTTTGATTTTTGTCGAAAATGGTGGAGTCGAGATCGAGATCGAATTCGCCGTTATCGCCAGTAGTAGCAGAAGGTTCACTAGCATCTAGTACACCGTTTTTGTTGGCATCGAAAAAGACTGTAGCGCCAGCGATGTAACCGTCAATCACAAAACCGCCGAGGCCATTACTCTTGAACCGAATTACCTCGCTAACACTCGCGCCAGATTCATCAGTTCCCGTTAATTTCAGCCAATAATTGAACGATCTTGGGCGAGTTGGGCCTAAATTAATCGTACGAGTTGCCGAATTAAAAGTTAGCCAGGAAGGCAAAGGAATTTCCGGGAAAGTTGAACCGGCAATTGGTTGGCGATAGGAACCGCCATTGCGATCGGTTCTCCAGGTAAATGCAGATGAACTTAAAGCGCTAGAATTTGCCAGGGCGATCGAATAATTAATGCTGTCGCCCGGATCGGGGTCAGTATAGGTATTGGCTGCTAAATTAAAAGCATTACCAGTTTGAGAAAAACCTAGCGCTGCACTTTGCGAAAACAGAGAACGATTGACAACTGGCGGGCGGTTGCCGACAATACCTTGAGCCAAAGCCAGCATATCAACGCGCTTGAAGTTTAAGCCAGTATTGATCACGTTATCGTCTTCGTCATCGCCGTCATTAATCGTGACGCCCGTTGACTGCAAGAAATTCGCAAACTCAGTTGGGGTTAGTCGGCGGCCCAAGTCTCGCTGCGCTAACTGTTGCGCTAGCACTGCTACTCCAGCAACATGAGGTGCAGCTTGACTGGTACCAGAATAGTTCGTCAAAGGGCCGCCCGGGCCAGCACCGGTAATTAAAGTACCGGGAGCAAAAACGGTTGTTAAAGTGGAGTGGCGCTGAGAATATGGTGTAATGCGATCGGCATCGGTGGTATAGGCGATCGCGCCACCGCCGTGTGTCTGATAACCCAGGTTCGCATCGTACACCGCACCAATTGAGAGTGAGTTAGCATCGGCTGCAGGGTAGGCAACACCCTGAACGCTGTTGAAACCCAATGGCCCGAAAGCGTTACCTGATGCGGAAACAACAATTACATTCCGTGCTGCTAGCGCTGCTAGTTCATCGCTAATGCCCCTCGTTTGGGGGGTGTTGTAATTTTGGTTGTCACCAAGCGACATATTTACACTGGCAATATTGTATGTTGATGCGTTTGCTACCACCCACTGCAAAGCTTGCTCTAAATACCCGAAATTTCCCCTGCCACTATCCTCAAAAACTTTGAGGTGAATGATGTTGGCGCGCGGTGCCATTCCTGTGTGGACTGTATCTTGGGAAGTGGCAATACTAGAGACGTTTGAACCGTGTCCATCAAGGTCGCTAGCATCTGCATCGCTGTCGGCGAAATCGTAATCGTAGGTAATGCGATCGGCAACCCCGTTAGAGTCACCATCAGGACCAAAGAATGGGTCGTCTAAATCGATACCAGTATCCAAAATTACTGTTGCAAAACCATTGCCGTCTATTCCGGCAAAACGCGGTGCTGCGCGGAAATCATCGATGTTAATCAGCGGGCCAGATATGTCAGTGGTGGGAGCGAATGTTCCGTCTATAACTGAGATCAACTCTCCAGCTTTGTAGACTGGGGCATCTGAACCTGTAGTGGTGATGCCTGGAAGACGGGGTACGACAGACAAGTTGAGATTGTAAGGAGTATCTGCACCGTTGGCTGAGGAAACTCGAACGTAGTAAGTACCGTGTTCTAAAGTGCGGTTAATTGACTCAGATGCGCTACCCAAATTGTTGGAAGTGGCGATCGTATTTCCGCGACTGTCGAGCAACTCAACTTTAGCATCTGCATTCATTCCTGCCAGCGACAAGTTGAAGTCATTGCTAGCACCTAAACTGAATTTGTAGTAATCATCAATGTTGCTGCTACTGATAGCATCGCTGTAGCTTCCGGTACTGGAACCTACAACTATCTTTCTGGCTAAATTATCAGCAGGTATCGCCGGCGGCATGATGATTTGTGGTGGTGTCGGCGGCAAAAATGTAGGCGTTGGTGTTGGTGTTTGTGCAATTAGAGGTGTCGGTGTTGGCGGTGTTGGCGGTGTTGGCGGTGTTGGCGGTGTTGGCGATGTAATTGGCGGTGTTGGCGGTGTTGGCGGTGTTGGCGGTGTTGGCGGTGTTGGCGATGTAATTGGCGGTGTGGGCGGTGTGGGCGATGTAATTGGCGGTGTGGGCGGTGTGGGCGATGTAATTGGCGGTGTTGGCGATGTAATTGGCGGTGTTGGCGATGTAATTGGCGGTGTGGGCGGTGTTGGCGATGTAATTGGCGGTGTTGGCGATGTAATTGGCGGTGTGGGCGGTGTGGGCGGTGTTGGCGATGTAATTGGCGGTGTTGGCGGTGTGGGCGGTGTTGGCGGTGTTGGCGGTGTGGGCGGTGTTGGCGGTGTTGGCGATGTAATTGGCGATGTAATTGGCGGTGTGGGCGGTGTGGGCGGTGTTGGCGATGTAATTGGCGGTGTTGGCGTGTCATTGTCGGTAATGGCGACAGTGACACGCCCGATCGCAATTCCGCTATATTTCGCGTCGGTACTTGTTACGGCGTGATTGATTGTGCCTGTGTGAGTACCTTCTACAACTGTGTCATCCGTCGCAGTCAAAGTTACAGTTTGGGCAATATTCCAATTAGTGCTGTCGAAGCTAATGGGGGCGATCGCACTTATTTGATTCCCCCCGTCAAAGCTGACTGTTACCGGCGCTGTTGGCTGCGAATTTAGCTGAAGTGTATAAATTCCCGTTGCACCGCCTTCTGCTGCTGTGGTACTGGCGGGATTAACGGTAACGCCGACAGTATCGCTGTCGCTGTTAGTAACGCTGACATCGGCAGCACTGAAATTGCTGTAATTGCTGTCTGTACTAACAGCAGCCTCAGTGACAATAGTGTAAGCAATATCGCCGTCAGCGATATTGTCGCCAACACCTGTCACCGTTACCGTCTGCGCCTGATTCCAGTTATTGGGAGTGAAACTTAAGCTATTAGTAGAAACTGTTCCCTCCGCAGGATTGGAACTGCTTAAAGCTACCGTAACAGGTGCCGTAGGTTGACTGTTGAGGACAACACTGAAATTTGCCGTACCTCCCGCTTCTGTTGTAGTTAATCCTGCTGTGGGATTAACGGTAATGCCTGCAGTTTCGTCGTCGCTATTCGTAATGCTGACATCGGCAGCACTGAAATTGCTGTAATTGCTGTCTGTACTAACAGCCGCAGCGGTGACAATATTGTAAGTTTGATTGCCGTCAGCAATATTGTCGTCAACGCCTGTTACTGTTACTGTTTGCGGCGCACTCCAATTGGCGGGAGTGAATGTCAGCGAGGGTGTAGAAACTGTTCCCTCGGCAACATTGGAACTGCTTAAGCCAACAGTCACGTTAGCAGTTGGTTCAGAGTTGAGTTGGACAGTAAATGTTGCTGTTCCTCCTGCTTCTGTTGTAATTAATCCGCTAGCGGGATTGACGGCAATTCCAGCAGTGTCGTCATTAGTAATAGTAGTTGTCGCAGTAGCAGTACCAATTGTCGAACTGCCGCCGGGAAGACCGCCATCAGGCAATGTGACGGGATTTGATAGAGTGACGGTAATAGTTTCGTCTGGTTCAACGCTATCATCACCCAACACATCGAGGGTGACAGTTTTCGATGTTTCGCCAGAGGCAAAATTAATCAGACCAGTCGTACTTGTTGCGCCCGAAGTGCCGCCGATATTGTTGTAATCGCTGCCGTTGGTTGCAGTGCCACCAATTGCATAATCGACAGTCCCTGCTGTATCAGTACCGCCACTGCGACTAACAGTAAATATCAGTGGATTTGTGCCGGCGTTGCCTTCAGGAACAGTACCAGCGCTAGCACCAACTGTGTAAATAATCGGATCGTTAGCAGGAATTGTTAGGGTTGTTTCAGAGATTGTACCTCCAAACCCTCCTCCTCCCGGACTCGTACCAAAACTCAAGACAACTGCTTCATCTATTTCTGCAAGGTTGTCTGGTTTGATAGTGACAGCTATATTTTGAGTCAAACTGCCGCTACCTGCGGGAAAAGTGAGAGTATTAGTAGAAAGAGCATAGTCAGAATCTTGAGTAGCTAGTGAGGTGCCAGCAGGAACGGGCAAAACAGTTGCGATCGGTACAATCAAGTCTGTAAATCGTAAACCGTCTTCGACTGTCACAGGAATATTAACTGTCGCATCTGCGTCTCCTTCAAGACTACTGTACGCAGAATTAGCAAAACTTGCTTTCAATAGCACATTCAACAGAATTGAAACTCTGTTACTGTTGGTATTGGCGACAGCAATATCTGGTCTGGTATCAGAGTTAAAATCTCCAACCGCGATCGCGCTCGGAGTGGTTCCCCCAGTATTATAATTAAACGGCCCGTTAAAGGTTCCTTGACCGGTTCCAGTTAAAATTGAAACATCATTAGAACCGGCGTTCGCTACAGCTAAATCGGGTTGACCGTCAGCGTTAAAATCACCAACGGCAATATCATCAGGACTTAACCCAACATTAAAGTTAGTAGGATTGCTAAAAGTGCCTTGACCTGTCCCTGATAAAATTGATACGTTCTGACTGCCTGTATTGGCTACAGCCAGATCGGATCTGCCGTCAGCGTTAAAATCTCCAACTGCGATCGCGCTGGGACTTGTGCCGACATTAAAGTTGGTTGGATTGCCAAAAGTGCCTTGACCCGTACCGAAAAAAATAGAAACGCTGTTAGCCGGACTCCTGTTAGTGGCAACAACATCGAGATTGTTGTCGCCGTTAAAATCTCCGATCGCGATCGCTAAGGGGCTGATTGCAGTCCCCACATTGTTAAACTCACCAAAAGTTCCTTGACCATTGGTTAAAGCAATAGAAACTTGGTTCTCTTCTGCCACAACTAAGTCAGCCAAGCCGTCTTGATTAAAATCTCCCGCAGCGATCGCCTGTTTCGAGATCCCCGGACCAAAGTTGCTAGGATTGCTAAAGTTGCCTTGTCCTGTTCCTAACAAGACATAAACTCCCCCTCCTATATCGCCGCCAATTGCTGTCGATACAGCTAAATCTGGCAGCGTGTCACCATTAAAATTGCCCGCCACAATACCGCTGGGAGATCCTGCACTCCCCAAGGTCAAGTTAGTAGCAGTTCCAAAATTACCTTGACCTGTTCCCAACAAGATCGAAACACTGTCAGAAGTTCTGTTAGCTACGGCTAAATCGAGAAGGCCATCTCCGTTAAAGTCCTGGCTAACAATCGCTGTAGGGGAAGTTCCTGTTGTCAAGCCAGTAGGTGTTTGTTTAAAGGTATTGAGAACGTGGCTGTAAGCTGCGATCGCTTCTGGCCCAAATGCAATGCCAGCTTTAATTGTCCCCGCTGTCACTGTTAATTCCCAATCGCCGCCTTTTGCCGCACAACCTGTTAAATTATCAGAAGCTGCAACATTTGCTCCTGTTATTTGACTCAGGCTGTTTACAAATGCTTTGCCTATATTTTCTTGGCCAACATTGCAGCCGTAGATCATAATTTCGGCATTTGCTGTCAGCGATCGCGCCCATCCTTGGACTGCTTGCACGAAATTACTGGCGCGATCGCTCAAATTTTTCCAACTCAATTCAACGTTCCCCAGTTGCACGCAACCGGGTTGCCCGTGAGCAATAATGTGAATTACTGAAAATTGCTCTCCCTGCAAAGCTTCGGCAATTTGTTCCAGGCCGTTGCGGTTTGACTCTAATTGAATTACTTCGGTTTCAGGGATAACGCCGTCGATTAAGGTTTGAGGGTCGGGGACGGCAGCATCGATAAATGCGATCGCTTTTGTGGAAAGTGGAGTTAGTGAGTTTACCATGACACACCTGCTCAAATTAAAATAAAATATTAGGATATCCTATGACTTATGTTTTTGTTTAACAGCCATCCAAAAAATATTTGTTTTTACCACTTTTCTTATCAAAAGTTTATATAAGTTTTGATAACTTAACCAACTATATAATCATTGATTTTTAACGTATCGATGATGTACGGATGCCAGTAAATCTTGTTGCATCCAGACAGACACTCCTGGAGGCACTCCGAGACTCAGAAACCGAATTTTTTACCGAATCGCCGCGTGAGAACGCGTCCTTTCGTACATCAAACCCGGTTTGTCTACTCCGATGCGTCCAAGACTAATCGAGATAGTCAGGAGGTGCTTTAGTATCTCTGCAGAGAGTCGAACCAGGTTTACAACCAATCCCTCGCTGGGGACGCCAGCCCAGGACGCCAGCGAATCACGCCCTATTCCTGAGACGATCGCCTAATATCATGGACGACCGATCGCCTATATTTATTTACAAGTGCCAGCGGGAAGCTCGCGATCGTTCAAAAGGCGAGTTAAATCTGCAACAGCGTTCCCAACGTACAAACGTAAAATACATAAAATGTAATACTTACTGGTATTTTACAGAAAAATCATGCACAGACGAGTTTTCCAGATTGCTATTGTACTTTGCCTCCAAGTCGTCCTAGTTCTAGGTGGGTGGGCGCAGCCTGCGGCGGCGCTGACTCCTGAACAGCAGCTATTGAGCGAAGCTTGGCGAATTGTCAATCGCTCATATGTGGACGACAGCTTTAACTCTCAAAACTGGTGGTCGATTCGCCAAAAAGCTGTCAAGCAACCGCTTAACGACAGACAGCAGACTTACACGGCGATTCAGGGGATGCTGGCGAATCTCGACGACCCCTTCACTCGACTACTGAAACCCGAACAGTACCGCAGTTTGCAGGTCAACACTTCGGGAGAATTGACGGGTGTGGGGCTGCAAATTGCGATCGACCCCCAGACAAATACCCTGACTGTGGTGGCTCCTTTGGCCGGCTCACCGGCGGATAAAGCTGGCATCCAACCCCTCGATCGCATTCTGAAAATTGACGGCACTCCTACCTCAGAATTGAGCCTAGACGAGGCTGCAACTCGAATGCGCGGCCGCATCGGCACTCCCGTTACCTTGACCTTGGGGCGCGAGGGAAGGGACGTTGCTGAGGACATTGAGCTAGTGCGCGATCGCATTGCTCTGAATCCGGTTTACGCGGAATTGCAGTCGGGGTCGGAGAATTTAGCGGTGGGCTACATTCGCTTGAGTCAATTCAGCGCTAACGCCACTGAAGAAGTCGCTCACGCGATCGACCGCTTGGAAAAACAAGGAGCCGCCGCCTACATTCTCGACCTGCGGAACAACCCGGGCGGACTGTTGCAAGCAGGGATTGAAATTGCCCGCCTGTGGCTCGATTCCGGGACGATCGTCTACACGGTGAACAGACAAGGCATTCTCGGAAGTTTTGAAGCCTCTGGACAAGCCCTAACTAACGATCCGCTGATTGTTTTGGTGAACAAGGGAACTGCCAGTGCTAGCGAAATTTTGGCGGGTGCGCTGCAAGATAACGGCAGAGCTCAACTGGTAGGAGAAAAGACTTTTGGCAAAGGACTGATTCAGTCCCTGTTTGATTTGTCTGACGGTTCCGGGTTGGCCGTGACTGTTGCTAAGTACGAGACGCCTAACCATAAAGATATTAACAAGCTGGGGATTGCGCCCGATCGCGTAGTGCCTTTGGAACCCATCGCGCGCGATCAAATCGGCACCGCAGCAGACTTGCAATATCAAGCTGCACTGCAACTACTGAAAGAAAAAACCGTGCTGGCAAAGTCAGTATAAGCCTGAGTTTGAAGTTTTGAGATTGCAATAGGTGACAATACGCAGGTCTGTCTGTCTCTGCGTTTGCTTCGCCACGACAGACAAGAATCATCAAAAAAACTCTTTTATTCAAAAGTGATATCAAGTCCGACAGATTCATCTGTCATTCTTCGCTGTGCGAACCAATGACATACAAGAATGATGCACATCGGACGTGATATCAAAACCCAAAACAGCCGTTCCCTTAAGGTTGCGGGGTTGATTCCTCGGCTTCGGGCACCTCGGCTTCTTGCAAAATTACCTGACGCTGCTGCGGGTCAGCTTGGTTGCTTTGCTCTTGCATCACAGTTTTAGCAAGACTAGGGTCAAAGTAGCGGTTAAAGTCCGATCGCGACTGATTTACTCGCCCTTGGGTAAGATTGACTTCTGCTTGGATTTCGTGCAATTTTTCTTGCACCGCCCGGTAGTGAGGCCAAAGCTGAAGCAAAGCAGAAGTGGCACAGACTGAAAGTACCATGTTGACTGCCAACTTGACCCCTGTTTCGGCCGCGAGGGTTTGGTGAGGGTAGGAACGCTGGCGGCTGCTGCTGCGACGAGGAGTAACCCGAGGGGAGTTTTTTACAGGACGCAGTGGGGTAACGGTGGGTTGAATCGCTTGCATAATTTTTTTTCAAATACCTGAGACTGACGTTTTAGAGTTCACAAGAGCAAATTCTGAGCTTAACGCACACTCGTCGCTGTTTGTCAGGGTGCTGACAGCCAAAATTGTTGAGACAAAGGTGACGCCTTAAGACGGAATTTTCCCATAAAAATGCCTGCCCTTGCAGTCTCGTCTTGCGGAACACAAACAATCTACTGCACTGGGGCAGCAATTGTCTGTATCTGTAATGCGAGAGATTTAACTGCTCAGGCAGGCGTTTTGCGGTTCGCAACTGGTGTCTGGAAACTATTTGTACAGTTCAGTTGACAACCGGAAAGCCAAGATTCCGGGAATCAAAGCAATTACGAGCGCTACGTAGACTTGGGTATCTGTTAAAGACATATTCGCAAAACTCCTTTTCGCGGGGACGAGCTTTCACCAATTTGAGACAAATTGGCGCTTTTGGGAATCATTTGTTACAACTTGCAACACAAATGCTGCCTCCGGGGAGGAGTGGCCTAGTGGCGCAGTGGCGCAGTGGCGCTGTTTTTGAGTGTCGGAGGGGGAGAATTTTTCCTTGTTTCCTGGGACTGCTTCCTTGGGACGTTGTTCGGACGATCGTCTCCCACAGAATTACCGCGTTAGGTTAAGATTTAACTAATGCGAATGGGAAGTCTTGCGCTCTACCGAAGGTGAGCGTCGGGATGAAAACGCAGCCCGAAAATAAATTGAGCGAGAGCGAATCAATATCCTTTTTGTGCGCTATGATAATTTTATCGGTATTCTGCAACCTTGATAAATGTATAAAGCTTACAAGTACAGAATTTATCCGACAGATGAGCAAGATGTCTTGCTGGCAAAGTCTTTTGGCTGTGCGAGATGGTTCTGGAACTATGCTTTGAATCTATGTCAAGAAACTTACAAGAATACTGGCAAAGGACTATCTAGGGCATACATACAAGGCTTGCTCCCTGCACTCAAAAAAGAATACGAATGGTTAAAAGAACCTTATTCTCAATGCTTGCAGGTGGTTGCATTGAATTTATCTACTGCCTACAAAAACTTCTTTGACAAGAGGGCGATGCTGCCCAAGTTCAAAGCCAAGCATGGCAGGCAGTCGATCAGCTACCCTCAAAATGTCAAATTCGACGGTGACTATATCAACCTACCTAAGATTGGTTTAGTTTTCTGTCGGCGACATCGTGATTTTCAGGGCGATATCAAGACCGTTACCGTATCTCGCAACCCGGACGGTAAACATTTTGTTTCTGTTTTGATTGACGATGGGAAAGAACAGCCTGAGTTAGTCCCAGCAGATAAAGCTATTGGCATTGACGTAGGGTTAACTCATTTTGCGATTACCAGTGATGGTTCTAAGTTCGGCAATCCCAAGTATTTCGTCAAACGTCAACGAAACTTAAAACGTAAACAACAAAAGCTCGATCGCAAAAAGAAAGGCAGTCAAAACAGGAAAAAGGCAAGACGGGCGGTGGCAAAAGTTCACTCCAAGATTGCCCGATGCCGGGAAGATTTTCTACAAAAGCTATCCCGCAAGATAGTTAACGAAAACCAAGTTATTGCAGTAGAAAATCTCAATATCAAAGGCATGGTCAAGAATCATAATTTAGCCAAAGCCATTAGTGATGTTGGCTGGGGTATGTTCTGCACAATGCTTAAGTACAAGGCCCAAAGTGAAGGTAAACAATACATTGAGATTGATCGATGGTTTCCTAGCTCAAAAACTTGTCATGCCTGCCTAAATCAAGTTGAGCATCTCACTCTTGATGTTAGGGCATGGACTTGTAAACATTGTGGTACTCATCATGACCGTGATGTAAATGCAGCCCTCAACATTAGAAATGAAGCCTTGCGGATTTTGGCGTTAGGAACTAGCGCTTCTGCCTGTGGAGGGGATGTAAGTCGATCTGGCAAAACTTCGGTTTTGTTGGACGCTATTCCCGTTGAATCAGGAAGCCAGCGCTGTACCAATGAAGTGGTCAGCGTCTGGTAGTTCACGTGAAGGTGACACTAATGTTAGACAGAGCGGGTAATTTGTGCTGCGCTCGATCCTTGGCAATCTTAGGTGCACAAAATAGTTAATGATAGATCAATTTCTCGACGCTTCACCCAATTTTGGAGTTGACGGCTTTTTATTATTGTTGGTTTTGGTGGCTTTGGAGGCTGTACTTTCGGCTGACAACGCGATCGCCCTGGCGTCTATTTCTAAAGGTTTGGAAGATGCCAAGGATCAGCAAAGAGCTCTCAACTTGGGTTTGATAATTGCTTTTGTACTGCGGATAGCCCTCATTTTAACGGCTACTTGGGTGATCCAATACTGGCAGTTTGAACTGCTTGGTGCTCTCTACCTGCTGTGGCTTGTTTTCCAACATTTTACTTCAGAGACAGACTCCGAAGGAGAACATCACGGGCCCAGATTTGCCTCTGTGTGGCAAGCAATTCCCATGATTGCTTTTACGGATTTAGCGTTTTCATTGGATAGCGTTACTACTGCGATCGCTGTTTCTGATAACACTTTTATCGTCGTAACAGGCGCTACTATTGGAATTATTGCCCTGCGATTCATGGCCGGGTTGTTCATCCGCTGGCTGGATGAGTTCGTTCACCTAGAAAGTGCTGGTTACATCACAGTTGGGTTCGTGGGAATGCGGTTGTTGGTGAAAGTAATTAATCCCGATTTAGTTCCTCCGCAATGGCTGCTAGTTTCCAGTATCGTCTTGATGTTTGTCTGGGGATTTTCTAAGCGTACTCCTGAGTCAGTCGAGATTGCAAAATCTCTAGAAATGGCTCTCACTCAGCCGGATTCAGAAGTGGCTGTGCGAGAATCGCAAGGACAGAAGTCCGAAAATTAACATACTTTCATTTGAATACAATTAGCTTAAATCTGTCAAACCAACAAGATTGAAGGCTGGTCAAAACGTGCAAAAGCCTTTCATCCCGGTGACTTTAGTCTGGGGATGAAAGGCTTTTATTTTGTAATATCCTTTCCTTCACTAGCCGATCGAACTTATAGGAGTAAAATTGGGCCTATGGTTCGGCAGTTATCAAAATCAGACTCAGCAATGGTTAGGCTGGTGGGATAGCGAGGGGAATTTTTTGCTGACGGGGTTGGCGGCATATTGGCGATCGATCCAGATCTGATTTTAGCCTTGGTGGTTGCTGTATTTTTTGAGGCTTTAGGGAAATAAGGCGGGCGAGGGGAAGAGGTTGTAGGCGATCGCATTTCACCTGTCGGTAAAAAATGTAACATTTCTGTTGAGTGGCTGCCAGAAAAATTCGCGATGCACCAGAAATCTGAGTCAATCCACTCCCACAGAGATGTGATACGTCAGTCACCTACAAGTTCATTAGGAATCAATACAGGATTACGGCTCTTCCGAATTCTCTCCGAGCCGCCAAGACTAAGATTTTGTTCCGCTTTAATAACCCTAAGCTGCGCCATTTTATGATGATATCGTCGAAACTTATCCTTTAACTCTTGATCAATCATAGTTGTTTGAAACTGGGCATCCTGGGACATTAACAACATTTCAGGTTTTATTTCAATATCATTAGCGCCAATAAAAGTGTTCACAAGAACCTGAAATGTCAAGGGCTTTTTATGGTCAAGATGGCTCTCATAAATAGCTACTTTATCACCAGTAATATCGCATTCAACTCTTCCATCCTGATCGGCAAACTTTTCAAAGAATATTTTTTTAGTTAGCCGAAGATCATCTTGAACAGCGGCACGGCAGGCTTCTAAAAAATCTTGATAAAGAGACTTTCCTTTAGCAGAAATCGCTGTGCGATAAGAAAAATCTGTTTTAGATCCATCTGTTCTTTCTATCCAAAAGCAACTTGTCGGCATATCGGTTCTATATTTGTACAAACGTTTTATACCACATCCAATCTTTTTATCTGCTTCAGGATGGCGCTCCAGAAGAGCTAGTAACATATCGTGATCATCACCTGCTATGCTTTGACCATTTCGATAGCGCTCCAACATATTTCTGAAGTGTTCAATAGCATCTTTCTGGAATTTGAACTCTATTCCATTGAGAACAATTGGTTGCCTTGCCATTTAAACTCCCTACCAGTTTTATATGACGTATAACTTAAATTGTATCGCAGATGTGTTACCCTATATCATAATAAGCGATATCTGCAAGACATAGGAGTTCAAAAAGTCCCTGCTTATCTTTCCTAACCTCAATTCTCGAATGTCGAATGTCTAGACGCGATAATTTACACTTCTCTCTACGTCGCACCCTCGAAAAAGACGGGTGGACAATTACGGACGATCCTTTAGTCTTAGTGTTAGAACAGACACTTTTGAAAGCCGACTTAGGAGCAGAAAAGTTTTTTACTGCGGAAAAAGAAGGGCAGAAAATCGCTGTTGAAATCAAAGACTTCGATTCACCCTCAGTCATCAGTGAACTGGAAAAAACGATGGGACAGCTTCAGCTTTACCAATGGGCATTGGAAGGGCAAGAGCCGGAGCGTCAGTTGTTTTTAGCTGTGAGCCAAGCCATCTACATTAAACACTTTCAAAAACCGATTTTTCAGTTAGCCGTCCAGCGAAATAAAATTAACTTATTAGTTTACGAACCAAGTCAAGAGGTGATTCTCCAATGGATAACTCACTAAGCTATGCAGACATCCTCAAAAAAACCCTGCAAGAAGCAACTCGCGCCCAACCGCGTTTACAGGCGATCCAGCTTTACCCCGTCTGTGATGTCGATTCTGGTCACTTTCTGATTCTCGCTACAGGCTGGGATAAACAGCGCTGGATTGACACGATTCTGTTTCATGCTCGTTTAGTCGATAATCAAGTTGTAATTGAAGAAGATAACTTCGAGGAAGGTCTAAGCCAAGCGCTGATTGCAGCGGGTATAAAAGCAGAGGATATTGTGACTACCCTCTTCCCTGACAACAGCGATAGAGAGAAAACGTATCAGACAGTATAAGGAAGAAGGAAGAGGGGGAGATGGGAAGAGGGGGAGGATTTTTCCCCTATTAGCAATTAGCCATTAGCTATGGCCTAGGCTTACCGACAAAGAAAGCTAAGGGAGAATTATCACCACAAGATAACCGAACTTTAGAACCAATGGGAAAAACATTCCCTGTGGTTGTGAGTGCATATAACTTTTCGCCCGAAGGAGTCTTTAAACAATAACGATTTTCTCTGCCTAAAAATTGGCGATCGCAAACCACAACAGCCGAATCTTCATCTAAGTATAAACTCAAGTCTTCCTGCCGGATCATCAATTCTCCTTGAGTAGAAACATCACAGGGAACTTGTGAACATGAATCTCGTTTAACAGCAAAACAACCTACTTCTGTTTCCCAAAAATCCTGCTTCAGCGATGCAGACACAAAATTAGCTTGCGTCACAAACTCAGCCACAAATCGAGATGCTGGTTCTTGATAAACTTCCTCTGGAGTGCCAAACTGTTCTAATTTGCCTTGACGCATCACCGCTACCCAATCTGAAATCGAAAGTGCTTCTTCGCGATCGTGGGTGACAAATACACCAGAGGTTCCCGTTGCTTTGAGAATCTCGCGGACTTCCTGACGCAATCTTAACCGTACTTGTACATCTAAATTACTCAACGGTTCATCTAGTAAAATAATCGCAGGTCTAGGCGCTAAAGCACGGGCCAGCGCCACTCGCTGTTGCTGACCCCCGGATAATTCATGGGGATAACGGTTTTCCAACCCTTCTAATCCCACCAGCGCTAATGCTTCGGTGACACCTTTCTGAATATTATGCTTTGACTCTTTTCCTTGATGTGTCAAGCCAAAAGCTACATTTTTCGCGACTGTCAAATGGGGGAAGAGTGCATAGTCTTGAAACACCATACCAATGTCTCGCTGTTCCGGCGCGACTGACATATTAACACTCGCTACAGTTTTTCCTGCTAGGGCGATCGTCCCTGCTTGTAGCTGTTCAAAACCCGCAATTAACCGCAGCAACGTTGTTTTCCCACAACCCGATGGCCCCAACAACCCCAGTATATCTCCTTGATGTAAGGTCAGGGTGACAGATGC
Source organism: Microcoleus sp. B6-A1 (assembly GCF_036705085.1). Lineage (NCBI taxonomy): Bacteria > Bacillati > Cyanobacteriota > Cyanophyceae > Oscillatoriales > Microcoleaceae > Microcoleus > Microcoleus sp. B6-A1. Next base: position 5,173 of record NZ_JAUBTU010000117.1, on the reverse strand, counting down.
CACCGCAGGTGATGCTGCTTGGGAATACTGTTTTGTTACACCATCCAAATGCAGAATTATCGGTCGAGCCATTATTGCTATAAATAATCAACAACTTACTATTCTACAATATACCAGTTTAGTGAGATTAATTATCATAAAGGCTTGACAAATGTTTACAACTACTGATAAACTAGCAAACTAGACTTTTTACTAGCGATGAAAAATTCCCAAAAATCACTACAGCAAACAGGAATCAGGACAATCCAATGGCTATCGACCTTACGCGGTTTATCCGCTAGTGGGTGGACACTTGCGGTTATCGCTTTAGCATTGCCGATCGCCATACCAGTCATCAGTGTCTTATCCAGTATCTTTTTTGAAGCTAAAGATACATGGCAACATTTAACCGATACAGTTTTAACCCGTTATATCATCAACTCTTTATTGTTAATGATCGGTGTAGGCTTTGGTGTTATCGTGATTGGCGTAGGATGTGCGTGGCTAGTAACAATGTGTCGCTTTCGGGCCAGTCGCGTATTTGAATGGGCATTACTGTTACCCTTAGCGGCCCCAGCTTATGTCCTAGCTTATATTTATACAGACTTTTTAGAATTTTCCGGCCCAGTTCAAACTGCTGTGCGTTATATTTTTGGCTGGAGTTATGGAGACTATTGGTTTCCTAACGTGCGATCGCTCCCTGGAGCAATCTTAATGCTAATCTTAGTTTTATATCCCTACGTCTACCTATTAACACGAGTTGCATTTTTGGAGCAATCCACTTGTACCCTAGAAGCTAGTAGAATACTTGGCTGTAGCCCTTGGCGGAGTTTTATTACAGTTGCCTTACCAATGGCTAGACCTGCAATTGTTGCAGGTTTAGCACTGGCTTTGATGGAAACTCTCAACGATTATGGAACTGTTCAGTATTTTGGAGTTGATACTTTTACCACAGGTATTTATCGGACTTGGTTTGGCATGGGAGAACGAATTGCTGCCAATCAATTAGCTGCCCTGCTATTATTATTTGTTCTGGGTTTAATTTTACTAGAACGCTGGTCGCGCAGTCGGACTAAATATTATCAAGCTAGCAGCCGCTATCGCCAATTACAGACTTATCAGCTTAAAGGAATTAGGGAAATTTTAGCGGTAATTGCTTGTTTGATACCGCTGTTTTTTGGTTTTTTATTGCCAGCGGGTCTTTTAGTAAAGTTGACCTTAGCTAATTGGCAACTCACTTTAGATGAACGCTTTTGGATATTTGCCCGTCATAGTTTAATTTTAGCCACCCTGACAGCAATTTTGGCCGTAGTTATTGCCTTGATTATGGCTTATGGCTTACGGTTATACCCTAATTTAGGAGTGCAGTTTGGAACGAGAGTTGCGGCAATGGGCTATGCTGTACCTGGTTCTGTGATTGCAGTGGGGATTATGGTTCCCATTGGAAAATTTGACAATCTATTTGATAGTTGGATGCGTGAAAACTGGGGAATTTCTACAGGCTTGTTGTTAAGTGGTACGATCGCAGCTTTGGTATTTGCTTATATAGTTCGCTTCCTTGCTGTTTCTTTAAATGCGGTAGAGTCAAGTTTGAGCAAAATTAAGCCTAATTTAGATGATGCGGCTAGAAGTTTGGGTTATAGCCCGATGCAAACTTTAGTTACAGTTCATACACCTATGATGACGGGAGGTTTACTAACTGCTATGATGTTAGTATTCGTTGATGTCATGAAAGAGTTACCTGCTACTATAATTATTAGACCTTTTAACTTTGATACTTTGGCTGTGCGAACTTATCAACTTGCCTCAGATGAGCGATTGGCTGAAGCTTCTGGCCCAGCATTGGCAATTGTTTTAGTGGGGATGTTACCGGTTATTTTATTAAGTTGGAAAATTGCGCGATCGCGCAATTCTTCAACCGAGTTAACAGTTAACAGTTAACTGTTAACTGTTGCCATTATTCCTTTGAAAATCAAGATGATTAATAAAAATTCAGCAATGTTTACCCGCACTACTGGCACAATTTCCTTGTTACTACTTACTATTTTTGTCACCTTTGGATGTCAAAAACAGGCGGCGGGTCCCCTCGAAACATTACAAAAAACTAAGCAATGTCCAGGATGTGACCTGACTGATACCAAGTTAAGTGACATGGATTTAACAAACGCTAATCTCAATGGTGCTAAGTTGGAAGGTGCAATGCTAGAAAAGGTCAAACTTAATGAAGCCTTACTCGATAGCGTCAATCTCAAAGGTGCAAATTTAAAAGGTGCTTCTCTGGAAAAAGCAGGTTTATTTTCGGCCGATCTCACAAATGCTGATTTGAGTAATGCAAATCTCAAGGGGGCTTTTTTGCGAGGGGCAAAACTGAATAATGCCAATCTTAGTAATGCCGATTTAAGTGAAACTGACTTAAATAGTGCTGATTTGACAGGGGCAAACCTGACAGGGGCAAACCTCAAAGGCGCTATAATGCCGGATGGTAAAATTAAAAATTAAAGTTGATGGGATTCGGCGGTTTCAACCGCCGAATCACAAAGAGTAGCTTTTTGTTCAAAAAGCCTCTATTTCCATCCGGCCCGATCGGCAACCTTTAAAGCTTCGGGGTTATTTTTCCCATACACATCAGGGTTGAGAGGGTCAGATTTGAATGTACCAAAACTTGCCACTACAGGATCGATCGCCACACCTGAAATCACAGGGTATTCGTTATTACTCCTAGCAAAAATTTGTTGCGCTTCGGGACTGGCTAGGTGTTCCAAGAATTTGGTCGCGCCTGCTTTGTTACGGGAGGTTTTGACTACACCTCCACCACTAATATTGACGTGGGTACCGCGATCGCGCTGGTTCGGGAAAAATACACCTACTTTCGCCGCGATCGCTTTTTCTGCTGGATCTTTCGATTTCATTAAGCGAGCTACATAATAGGTATTAACAATGGCAATATCGCCTACCCCATCAGCAACAGCCTTGATTTGCGCTGTATCATTTCCCTCTGGAGGACGCGCAAAATTAGCCACCAATCCTCGCGCCCAAGCTTCTGTTTTTTGAGCTCCATGAGCTGCTAACATAGCCCCAACCAGAGATTGATTATAGATATTAGTGGACGATCGCACTAAAACTTTGCCTTTCCACCGAGGTTCTGTCAGCGCCTCATAGGTTGACAACTGGGCAGGGTTCACCTTGCTTTTGTTATAAACAATCACCCGTGCCCGGCGCGATAGACCAAACCAGAAACCTTGAGGATCTCGCAAACTTGCTGGAATTGCCGATGTCAGGACTGTTGAAGACACAGGTTGCAGAATACCTGCTTGTTTTGCCCGCCACAAACGCCCACCATCCACCGTGATGAAAACATCAGCGGGGCTATTTGCACCTTCACTTCTGATCCGTTCAATTAGTTGGTCAGCATCCGCTTCAACGAGGTTAACCTTGATCCCAGTTTTTTTGGTGAAGCTTTGGTACAACTCATTATCAGTATCGTAGTGACGTGCTGAATAAAGGTTGAGAGTCCCGGTTTGGGCTGCGACAGGGGCTTTTTTGCTTAGTTCCCCCACGGCCACGACAGCCATTGCTGTACCGCTGGCAAGAAAAATACGCCGAGAAATGCTCATTGTTCTATAATGATAGATTTTTTCATCTGGTAATTGACACGATGGTGCATCCACAGCCATCTATAGTCAGTGCTTTACTATATTAATGCAAGTAATTCTTATTTGATGATCGAGATCGTAACTATTTTAGGGCTGACGCACTGCTGGTCAATCGATTTTAGATTTTAGATTTTAGATTTTAGAGGCGACCCCACGGATAAATGCTCTTTCTTGAGGATTTTCGATTTGAGATTTGGGATTGATTCCACGGATAAATCACGTGGCCGGTACCACCTTTGAAATTCCGGGTCAGGGAAAACGATATTACCCGAAAGCAGGGCACGGTAGTGCGGTTTCCCTACAAATCCGGCGATCGTTACATCCGATCCGTGCGATCGGGCGATCGACAAAATTGCTGTAGGGAAACGGCACTACCGTTTCCTGACTGCCGTTTTCTTACCCCCAGTTTTTTTAAAGTCGCATAAATTTTCAGTAAATACCGATCTACACACTCGCCAAACCCAAAGTTAAAATATAGCCAATAAAAAATAGCTCGTCCTAGCTGTTTTTTGGGCCAGCTAAATATCAGGGAGTGCATCTACGTGTCAATAAATAAAACGCTCAAAGGCAGAGCCACTACACCTGCCCCAGGTTTTACCATGATTGAGCTATTGATAATTATTTTAATCATAGGAATATTTTGTGCGATCGTCGCCCCCTCTTGGCTAATGTTTATCAACAACCACCGTTTAAAGGTATCGCTCGATCGAGCTTATTGGGCAATGGAACTTGCCCGCAGCAACGCCAAACGATCCAAAATTTCATGGCAAGCCAGCTTCAAACAAGTAGGAGAAAACGTACAAGTAGCAGTCCATCCAGCCGACATTCCCCCCGGTCAAGTAGCAGCCAGTCAATGGAAAAGCCTAGAACCGCAAATTCAAATACATACAGCCATAAACGACAAAGGAGAATCGGAAACAACATTGCTCAACGTCAATGAAAACAACAAAGCCACAGGAACCAAAACAATTCGGCGAGCCATGTTCAACTTCAGAGGTTGCGCTGTTTATAACAGTACCGACGAGTGCGGCCAAACAAACCTACAAGCAAAAGGGAGAATAACACTATTCCATCCCCATTTAAAAAATAGTGAACGGTGTGTCATAATCTCTACTATTTTAGGACATAAGCGCATCTCTCAAAGACAACGCACAGCTAAAGACGGAAGATATTGTTACTAACACGGCGATGAATTATTTTGGGGGTAGGGAAACGGCATTACCGCGTCGTCAATAGCCTTGTTGTCGATGCTTATATTCGATGTCAATTCTTGACGCAATATCTCCGATCTAACTCACGCCCAGAGCACCATTCTCGGTTAACAGGCTTTTCTGCCTGTTCCGCAAAGAGTGAATTTTGTTGTGGAACAGGCAGAAAAGCCTGTTCATAAAAGGCTTATTGAGAATGGTGCAACATTTCAGATACAGCCTCTTCCAGGTTCATGAAGTACACACAATCTTGTAGTAAGGATCGCGAATTAAATAACTTACAATTTTAATTGTTATTGTGGGATGGGCGTCCCGCCCGTCCTTTTTGGACGG
>NZ_JAUBTU010000190.1:0-1560 GCF_036705085.1 Microcoleus sp. B6-A1 | reverse complement strand
TTACTATTTTCGCCTATTTTGCTCAACAATAGCTCAAAGCTACTATTCTGCTTTTTCTGAGCATTTATACTTATTGCCAAAGTGACACGCTCCCGCCGTTGCTCTGCATTAAGTTTGCCTTTGACTCCGCATTGATGAGTTTTGGGACTAATGTTTTTTGTTTCACGATACTGTTTCATCAATTTTTGTACAAAACTTAGAGCCACAAAAAAACGCCAGGGTAAGAGCATCTCAATCATGCTTGACAAAAGCACTTGAGAATTTGCATCATATAGTCATTGTTCATCGGGGCCCGTTTGATTTTTTGTCGCAGGCTACGCTCTTTGAGTTGTTTCTTGGTTGACCGCATTGAGTGCGAGCCGTCTTACCAGAGCGAAGTTCTGAGGACTGTTTAACGAGCGAATCCGAGATTTATCTTCAGGACTTACGCAGGACCACTAGATATAGCGTACCGGGTTGAGAAATACCCATTGGATAGAGCGATAATATAAAATTAACGTAAGGATTCAGGTCTGAAGAATGGGAATGAGCTCAGGCATAGCCAAGTCACAAGAATGGGCAGAAATAGCCTCACGGAAAAAAGTCATTACTGAACGAGCTTGAAAACGACAGGTTTGAATCACACTAAGTAGGGTTTGCTGAATAATCGCTCGCATATTGCGTGGTCTGGGTTTTCGATCGCGCGATCGAGAAAAAAGTGCAAGATTAACAGGTAAAATAGGTCAAAACCCGTGCATCACCACCTGCGATCGTGTACAAAAAAGCTGAGCTTGCTCACCCCTCACCTTCCGACTTTGAACTCCCCTCATGTGGGAAATTGTCACTCCTTAACCGTTGGGTAAAAATGGCCGAACTAATCCCGTGGTCAGAATTTGAAACAGAATATGCTAAAAACTTCCCCACAGAAAGGGGGGCCCCTGCTAAATCCTTTAGGATGGCATTGGGGGCATTAATTATTAAAGAAAAATTAGGAATTAGCGATCGTGAAACAGTAGAACAGATCCGTGAAAACCCCTATATGCAATACTTCATCGGTCAATCAAGCTACAGCAACGAACTCGCATTTGACCCATCACTCTTAGTACACTTTCGGCAACGAATTAGTCCCAACCTAATTAATCAAGTGAACGAACGCATGGTCGAAAAAATGCGAGAACTCACGCCAGTTAAACCCGAAAAAAAAAAGGATTCGGACGCCAAAAATGAGTTATCCAATCGCGGCAAATTGATCGTAGATGCAACCTGCGCCCCAGCCGACATTAGTTATCCAACCGACTTAGGACTATTAAACAGAGCCAGAGTTCATACCGAAAAAATCATAGACATTCTGTATAAACAAATTAAAGAAAAAACCACTAAAAAACCAAGAACATACCGTAATCTAGCCAGGAAAGACTACTTAGCAGTAGCCAAACAACGACGACCAACCAAAAATAAAAAAAGACAAGCAATTAAAAAACAACTTCAATACATCAAAAGAAACCTAGGGCGTCGGTTCAGTATTAGGAGTTGACAAAAAAAGGACTTTATGAAATTAGCCAGTCCATGAGTTAGACTCTA
>NZ_JAUBTU010000116.1:0-21017 GCF_036705085.1 Microcoleus sp. B6-A1 | reverse complement strand
GATTTTCGATCGTCTGCCAAACGCCAGCCTGTAGTCTTGTACTCGACGGATCGATTGTCTTTCTGGAATTGCGGGAATCCTTTTTTTCCTGGGACTTTCCTTTTACAGTTGTCGTAGAATCGGGAGATCGCCGACCACGCTCTTTCTGAGCTAGATTGTCGAGCCATGCTATTCAAGTCATCGCAAAACGTCCATTCCTTAGCTAAAACAGCGCTATACTTGTTCAATTCGTATTTATCGACCTTTTCGTTTTCCCTCCAAAACCGCAATGCTTTGTTTCGGATGAACTGCACCGTTCTAATTGCTTCGTTTACAGCGTCAAATTGCTGCTTTTTACCGTATGCTTTGAACTCGAAAACTAACATGACTTCGACCTGATCACGATAGTCTTATGCTAGCAGCATTGGCTTAACCTTACTCTGATTTTTCACAAAGATTTACATAGCTTTACTCTACAGCGCAATCCTGAAATCTAAGAAAATAGACTGGGAGGCTAAAGCCTCCTTGCCCCTTTCATCCCCGGACTAAAGTCGCGGGGTTTTCAGGATATTATTTATAATTGGTTACTCGATATCAATTTAGTTCAAAATCCTCATATAGAATCAACCTCAGCTCTTGACGAAACATCTGCCTGCCCGGCCATACTTACCGCTTTGCTTCGCGCTTCGATAATTTGACCTATCTCGCGGCCCAAGCTTGGTTGACGTTCAATCATCGTATTTACAGCATCTGAGTAGACGACAAGAACTTGCAAATCGTCAACGGCGACAACCGATACCGGACTCGGTTCCCCACTAAACAGAGCCATCTCGCCAAAAAACTCACCACTCAAGATAGTCATAACCTCCAACTCCATGCCCAACTTGTTCGTGACTGTTACCTTAGCCTGACCCGCAATGATAATGTACAAAGCATTACCAGGCTCGCCCTGCCGGATGACTTTCTCACCCGCACCAAATTTCTGTAAAATAGTTCCCTTAGTTAAGTCATCCAAATTTTTTGCCTCTCTAGCTAAAGGCATAAATCCGGGAATTGAATGCAAGCTTTGGGCTAACTTACTGGAAGCGCTATCTGCCTTATCAGCAGCTTCCACAGCATAGGAGTATCGGTAGCGATATAGCGTCAGGTTGTTTCGCTGCGCTGCGTACCAGATTCGTGTCATAAATCGATCGAGTATCTGCTCCATATCTTCAAAGTTTTCGATAAAAAACTCCACCTCATAGATAATTGCAGTCTCATCATAGGATGTAGTTTTGCTCTCAGGTTCGGGTTCGGCTAATATCCCCTGTGTAGCCAAAGCTGTACTTAGCAGTACCTGCTTCACCAGGTTAGGGGGGCTATCGTAAGAAAAGCCAATATTGATACGTTGGTTGTAAATGCGTTCTGGTTGGCTGTAATTATGAATTATTTCTTTTCCAACAAATTGATGGGGAACGATAATCACCTGCCGCTGGAGATTTAGCAGGCGAACAGAGCGCCAATTGATATCAATTACCTGCCCTTCGATATCTCCAATTCGCAACCAATCACCCACACTGAAGGGGCGTTCTAGAAGCAGCGCAATGCCAGACATGATGCTGCCCAATGTGTCCTGAAGCGCCAAACCGATCACGATCGAACTCACGCCCAATCCCGTAGCAAGACCAGCCAAATCTGCACCCCACACCACCGCCAGTACGATCGCGCTTCCCACAAGCACCAAAAACAACCTAGAAAGGTCGATCAGCAGTTTGGGCATCCGTGCCCGCCATGTATTTGCCTCAGCTTCTTCAAACAAAATTACATTAAACAGCGAAAGAGAAGCGTAGATAACAGATATCCAAAACAGCGTTGCGACGAGCTTTGCAAAATTCCCGTCAACGTCAAGCCTCACGACATTCCTGATTAAAACCATCAGCATTAAGACTGGCAGTACGAGGTTTTTTACAACCTGCAGCGTAGCTGCCAGCGGTCTACCGCGCCTTTCTAGATGATAAATAACCTCTCCTAGTAAAACGACCAGGAGTGGGAACCCTAATCCGACAATTACCGCCCAGGTTTGCCAGTCATTTGAAAAGCTTAAATTACTCATAAACTTCTTCCTCTCGAACACTTACGGTCAGCTTAGAAGTTTTGACTTGCCAAGCCACTAGCTTTTCTTTTCCAGGTTCTTGAATTTCACCAACCAGCTCAAAATCGTAGAGATCGTGGAGCCGCGAGCAGAGGTCTTGAGAAACTAAGATTGTTCCTGGCGGACAAGCCGACTTCAATCTATTGGCAATATTTACACTCTCGCCCCAAACGTCGTATAGTAATTTATTTTTACCAATCACGCCTGCAACCACATCTCCTGAATTGATGCCGATCCGCAGGTCTAGATGTAAGTCTTTTTCATAACTAAATCGACGGACAAACGACAGCATTTCCAAAGCAAAATCTAGCGTGCGTTTGTCATGATCCAGACGCGGCATACCAAGCCCGCATACAGCCATGTAACCGTCACCAATAGTTTTAATCTTCTCTAGACCGTATTTATCTGTCATTTCATCAAAGCCTGTTACCAGTTCATTCAGCAAGCGAACAACCTCTTGAGGCGACATTGATTGAGTCAGTTTGGTGAATTGGTGGAGGTCGGAAAACAAGATCGAGACATTAGAAATTTGCTCGGCAATTTCTCGATCGCCCTGTTTGAGGCGTTTGGCGATTGCCGGACTAAATATACTTAAGACTAATGCTTCATTTTCGCGATTTTCGCGATCGATTAGTTGAGTTTCGGTACGAAGGCTGCCTATCGTTTGGTTAAATGACTTAGCTAAGTCTCCAAATTCATCTTGCGAACCAGATTTGACAACGGCATCAAATTCTCCAGCCCCCACCAGGCGGGCGCTTTTGATTAAAGTATTGATGGGTCTGACAAAGATTGAGGTCAGCCACATGGCAACAAGGGTGATTAGCGCGATGATTAAAGTAGCGCCAATCAAAACTTTTTTTTCAAACGAGTGAATTGAGGCATAGGCTTCAGAAACATCCATCTCCGCCAAGATCACCCACTTCAATCCATTAATCTCTAGTGGAGCATAAGAACTCAAAACTGGAATATTACGATAATCGTCGATCGCCTCCGTGCCCTGTTTCCCAAAAAAAGCTTCCTTCACTGCTTTTGTTTGCACTTCCTGTAGGAGGATTGTAGTATTGAACTCTTTGATTTTCTTGACAGTCTTTTCATCAGTGCCGATCGAGCGTAGAGTTTTTGCATGACCTTCTGGGTCTTCAATCTGGAAACGAGACGCAGAGCGCATTAAATAATCCGACCCAACCAGATAAGTTTCTCCTGAATCGCCCAGACCATTTTTTTTCCAATTTTTGTTGCCAGTCATCACATTGTTAATTTTGTCAACGGGAAGCTGGAACGCCAAAACACCAATGAATTGGGAGTCGTTAAAGATTGGGGTAGCGATAAAAGCCGCAGGCGCACTCCCAGAAGGGCTGTAGGGTTTGAAATCTACTATTTTCACATAGCCCTTTCCATTTGCTTGTCGTGCCGCGGCGATCGCGGATGCTAGGTTACTCTCGTTGTAGGGGCCGTTGGTGAAGTTTGTGGTAAAGTCAGCTTCTTTAAAAACCGTGTAGACAACAGTTCCTTCGGGATCGATCAAAAACATATCGTAGTAACCGTATTTTTCCACTATATTGCGAAAAATAGGGTGGTAGCGGGCGTGAGCGCGGCTGTAAGCGCTGGCGTCGCCTGGATTGTCAAGGAGAAGTTTTTTGCCAACGGGGTTGGGGTTGGCAGCGATATAGTGGTACTGCAAGTAACGGGCAGCAGTTGTTTTTGGCGTGTAGGATGCCAGAACGGGGGAACCCTCGTTAGTTCGCGTTAGTTTAGTTAAAAATTCTGTCCGGTAGAAGGTATCAATTTTTGCGTCAAAATCCGCTGGTACTGTTGATTGTTCAAGTTGGCGGTAGGCTGTCTTGAACTCCTGCATGGCACCGACGACTGTTAGGTCTTCGCTTAAGGTTTGGCTATGGTGGTAAAGGCTTTGAAAATAATCTTGGATTTGATCAGTTTTGGCCGCCCGAAGGCTGGTTAATTGGTTGAAGACTTTTTCGGTCAGAGTAGCTTTCCCACTGCTAGAGCATATATAGGTGGTGGCGACCATAGCGCAAACACTGACTACCAGCAACATAACTATGAGTTTTGTCTTTATACTTAATTGCTTAAATAATTGCATAGGATTTTTCCTTATCTTCTTTCCCTTATTTATTTTATGTTGAATAAATTAAATAGTAATCTCTCACCATTAGAATCGATGGCATTTCAGTAGGGAGCATCTCATATTTGCAAAAACACTTCTTTCTTCTTCCTTCTGACTCTTTTCTCCTGGCTCCTGACTCCTGACTCCTAATTCCTATTTCGAGCTTTGCTGCTTTCATTGAGATGCTCCCTTTCAGTAAGCCAAAGCTTTTCTACTCACGGTGTCGTCACCTTGAGTAGAAAAGCAGACATGAAGGTCAAAAACAAGCTGGGATCAATTTATTTGTTTGTGGCCTCATCTTCCAGAGACTTATACTTTGATCCATCAGGCATAACAGCACCTTCGAGCAAAGCACCACTCAGGTCAGAAATGCTAACTTTAGCACCTTTGAGATTTGCACCAGTTAGGTAGGCACTCTTCAGGTTTGCACCACTCAAACTAGCATCTCTCAAATCTGCACCACTCAGGTTCGCATTACTCAAATCTGCACAAATTAAATTAGCATTACTAAGATTCGCACTACTAAGATTAGCCTGAGTCAAGCGAGCAAAACTCAGTTTTGCATGACTTAAATTTGCACCACTAAGTTTAACCTGACTGATATTAGCATTATCTAAATTGGCATAAGTCAAATTAGCATTACTCAAGTCGCTTTCCATCAAATTGGCTTTACTGAGATTGGCATGAGGAAGATTAATATCTACTAACTCCGCACCAATAGCATCCAAACCTCTAAGAGAAACACCATCCTCATTCAAATCTTGGAGTGCCAGAATTCTGGCATAGCTAACTTTTACGCCGTGTGCTGCATCAACTATACTCCAAGCTTGGTAATGAAATTGCTTTCTGCGATCGGGTGCTTCCTTAATGAATAAAATTAAAGCAACGACAAGACTGAGAGCATCAACACTCTCCAAAATCTCTCCAATCAGAGAATTATCATCCGCCCCCACATAAATTATGATGAACAGAACGGCTGAAACACTAGCCACTAACCAGGCTGGTTGCGTCCAAAAATTATCAATGAATTTTTCTAAAATTCCTTTGAGAACTTCACCCAATCGCTGAACGAATGATTGACCTTGAAATTGCTGATAACTCTCAGTTATTTTCGAGAGCATTTTGTGGATAATTTCACCATCCAACTGAATTGATACTAAAGGCTTTTTCTGTTCCTCGGTTGGCGGCGCGATCGGCTTAGATTCGTTCAGTAATTGTGTCTTTGATTCTTGTGGCTGATGGTGGGTGACATCTTTTTCATCTGGGACAACATTGGGTGTAGAAACAACACCTGCGCCTTTTAACATCAAACCAGTAATTGTTCTGTAGGCATCTGTCCATGCCCGCTTTACTTCGGGAGTCCAATCTTCCTGGAGATACTGCTCAAAAGCCATCAGCAGTGCGTCTCCAACTGGCCCATAATATTTGGGGATTACCCCATAGCCGATGTGTCTGCCTCCCAAGGCATTGAGAACAGGCCCTAAAGCTTCTGGAGAGCGGAGATTTTCTACTACCAATACCAAAGCATTTATGAGCTTTTTCTGTTGCTTTTCTATCTCAATATTGGCAAACAGCGGTTTATATTCGGGGTGAGCGATGAAGAGGTTTTCGTAGAAGCTAGCGGCAAATTCATCAGCACGAGGTGTGATTTTTGCGAAACTGCTTTCCAGTACATCTACGGCTAACTCTGGCTCTTTTTCTGGAACTGATTCTAGTGGGTGATTAGCTGCTATATTTACCTGTTTATCGGGAATAATCTCTGTTTCTAATTGAACTTCTTCAGGTGTAGTTTCTACACCTGCGCCTTTTAACATCAAAGCAGTAATCGCTCCGTAGGCATCGATCCATGCTTGTTTGACTTCAATAGTCCAATCTTCCTGAAGATACTCCTCAAAGGTCATTAGTAGTGCTTCTCCAACTGCCGGGTAAGAATTGGCGATCGCTCCATAACCCACGTGTCTCCCTCCCAGTGCGTTTAGAACTGGCCCTAAAGCCTCTGGAGAACGAAGATTTTCTACTACCAAAACCAGAGAATTTATCAGCTTTTTCTGTTGCTTTTCCATCTCAGTATTGGCAAACAGTGGTTTCACTTCTGGATAAAGTTTAAACAGGTTATCGTAGAAAGTAGTGGCAAATTCATCAGCACGAGGTTTGATTTTCTCGAAACTTTGCTCTAAAAGTTCAACATTTAAAGACATATTTTTGTTTCTCTTTTGAAAGGTGATGCTCCCTTGTCTAAAGACCCGGCTTTTTAACGATCCGGCTCTGATGAATGCTTTTAATAGAGTGTTGGAAGAGAGTTTCTTTGCTGACGCCAGGGCAAAATATTACAAACTCAAATTTTCCAATTCTTGAGACACCATAGCCATAAACTCTCCTGCATCGTTGATGCCCATTTGTCCTAAAGCTTTCCACTCTTCACTGCTGTAATCTAAATCGAGTCCCATCACCTCTTGAGTCCAATAGGGCAAATTAGATGGGTTTTCCATTAGCTCACAGGTGATCCTTAAGATTTCTGTTCCGCTCATCTTTTTTCTAACCTTTGTGGCCAAACAAAAGGAGAACAATTTCGCCAAATTACTTTCTGGTGGGATGGCTATTAGAAATGCCATATTTTGTGCTAGTACAAACTTGTCTAACTTCATTGGATATTTTCCTCGTTTTTCGATATTCAAGTAAGGTTTTTTGGGAGATGACGGAGAGCAAGTTCAGGAATTACGCAAAAGTTCAAAAAAACCGGGTTTTTCGGCTGAGAAATAGCCATCAAGCCGATTTTACTTCAAAGAACCCCGGTTTATGTGTAAGTCCTAAACTTATGACTCTCGCTGAAGATCATAAATCAATTACCAGAAGTTTTGCTAGAAATTTTCTTTCCTATAGCCAAACCCGTATTTATGGCAGAGATTTCTCAATTGTACCGATAGTCCAGGAGGGCCGCAGAAATATACGTCAACTTTATTGGGCGCGTGTTGCTGCGCTATATCTTGAAAAATCTCCTCCCAGTCTGGACGACCCGTTTGTGTACGGCTCTTTAAACCTGTAATCAAATCAACCTGCGTTTGGGAATGCATCAAATCCATTGCCACAAATAGGGTGCTGGATTTCATATCTGACTTTTGCTGGGCACCTGTCAAATACAAATTAATGTCAAATAAGTTGTTAGTGTCTTGGGCTTCGATTCTGGATAAGAGTTCAACAAACCATTCAAATGCTTTTTGCTCTCGGTTGAGCCAGTAAAAATGTACCTTTTGCAAACGCATTCCTGAAGAACCGTGTTGGCTTCGGTACAGCATACTTTTCAGAATAGAGGCAAATGGAGTTACGCCAATACCCGCACCGATGAGAATAGCGTACTTAGATTCAAAGATATGGGTACTTGGTGTCCCATAGGGCCCATCTAAATGGACAAGCACTCCAGGCTCGTATTTAGAGTTACCTGACCGTATCCATTGCTCGTGCTGTTCTCGGAAAAGTTGATATAATTTTCCAGTCCAACTACCCGCAGAGCGTATGTGTACAGATAAGACATCCTGCATTTCGGGGGCGCTACTAATTGTGAATGGATGCCATTCATATTTGGAGAGACTGGGACATTTAACAAACACGTAGTCCCCTGGTTGATAGTGAAAAGATTTCGGACGTGCAATTTCCAAACCTAGAACTTTGGAGGGGAGTAAAGAGGCATTAACTACATAGGCCGGCTCTTTTGTATTCTGGCGGCGAATAACCAGTTCGATCGCGAATCCCACAACAGGTAACAACACCCACTGCCAAAAAACTGGCCCGTGAACTAACGCCAGGGCAAACCACACGACGTACAACATATGAGCTGTATAGAAAAGCGCAAATTTTCCGCCTTTGCGGATAGGAGCTTGCGCTGTCACCCACATAACTGCGAAAACTAGCAGTAATAAAAATCCTGACAAGCCAGCCTTCGTTGCAAAAAGACTTTGTGCAAAGGGAACCGGCAATGTGGTGTAATTGAGAAAGTGCGCGATCGTATGGACGATCGCAAAGGCAAACATGAATTGACCCACGAGCTTGTGAAACTCGATGCCCTCATCTATCGGCAGATAGTTGTTGATCCTCGTTTTGCGAAGCCAAGTCATAAAATGCCGCAGCATGGGAATTAGGATCAATGCCCCGTTGAAGTTGAGCGCTGCGCCACATCCCCGCGCAATTTGAACGTACACATTTGCGCCTAGACTTGCATATCGATCGACAGCCCCAAAGAAAAGAACCAGATTGGCAATAAGATAGAGGGACAAAAAAGCGATCTTGACCCAGTTGTTTTGAATATAATGCTTGATGTACGCCTTTGGCGACCTTTTCTCTTTGGGCGCAACTGCTATGGCGTCGTCGTCTGGCTGGCGAGGTTTTAACCAGCTAACCGGGCTAACTGCCATCGCCTCAAGCAGATCGGGATGCTTTCCGATTAAACCTTTGAACTCTTCAAAAGAAATTTCGCCACTTTTATCGGTATCAGCTTCTAAAAACAAAATGTCAACCAGACCGGTAACTTGTTCCGGCGGAAAGGTTAAATTATTTTCCTTCAAGCTAGCAGCAATTAAGTGAGAAACTTCGTCTTTTTCGATGGAGCCATCCCCGTTTATGTCGTGCAATTGATAAGCAAATTTCAGTTTTTGATCTTCAGTTGCAAAGACAAGTTCCTCTACTGTTCTCAAAAATTCATCGAGGTCTATAACGCCACTTTTATCGTTATCAAACATCGCAAACATTCGCTCGGCAAAATATTCATCTTTCAGCCCCATAGCTTTCTTAAACTCTGAGCGATCGATTTGTTGGTCTTTTCCACCAATCTTGGTAAAGACTTGTCGCAATTCCTCTAAAATTTTTCTCGGAGTATCCATCGTGAGATTAACCTCGGTTTTTTTTCTTTTCCAATTTTTCGCCAGTTATGGAGCCAGCTAAAACTATCATTCTTGCCTTCCTGCATACAGCAGTCGGACAAATAAGCATGACATCATTTTTCAAATGTGAATATGATGTCATGCTTAAGCTGTGGAGCATTTAAACCACTAAGGATCGTCAATGAAATAATTTCCCTTTTTTCTTGTGGGATGGGCGTCCCGCCCGCCCAGAAAGGACGGGCGGGACGCCCATCCCACAACAGTCATGAAAAGTGGATTTTATTTAATTCTCATCCCTAACGAGGCCAGTAGGGTGCGTCAGCTCTATCGCTTCCACCGGCAAGGGAAACGCTGCGGCCCGTGGCACCATACAATACTATTTTAAATGCTCCACAGCTTATTGATCCAAAGTTTAGATTTGAGCAACGTTAAGGTTAGCAACCAACCCATACGTTGATATGTACTCTTCTAACTCTGCTAAATCAACACTGCCATTTTTATCGGAGTCAAGAGTATTAAAAAGATAATCAGTGATGTAGCTTCTGACTTCTTCAGAGCTACGTTCGCCTGTTGTCATATCTTCGATTAGCCCTAACAACTCCATAATCTCAGTTCGTTCTAGTGCCTTACTTCCATCCGTATCCAATTGCAGGAAAAGCTTTTTGATATCTGCTGTTGCCACTCTCGAAGAACGCAGTGTTTCTCTCAGTATGTCATTGCCAAATGAATTCATGAACAATATCTGTTCGATGAGTGGTATGCAGAAGAACCCCAGCGCTGCCCAAAAAATTGCATATCTTACGGCTTCTGGATTTGCAGTTGTACTAACTCCGATGAAAAGAGCCGCCCAAAGGAAAAAGTTGGGATTCACAAGCAGGATATAAGCATCACGAGCTTCTGCCTTGCTAAGCTTGCCCTTGGTAAATGCTGAGGTTAATACAGCCAAAACCCGCATTGAGACAAAGACCAAAGTTGCCAATGCTAGTTGTTGCAGACAAGCGAGCGAGCGATTCGGATCGGTTGAAGAAAATAGATCCGAAATGAAGGTTGATGGAGTAAACTGAAAGCCTGTTGCCAAGGCCATGAATGCGACAGCAAGCACTCCGATGAATTTCCAGTTTTTACTGTGGTGGTTTGATTCAACAGGGGATTTGTCGCGCCAAAACTGGGCGATCGCACCCGGTATTGCCAGACCTAAAATTAGAATAATGCCGAAAAAGATCAGGCTGTCAACGTTAATGGGTAAATTGGCAACCTTCAATGTAGCCAGAAGCGCCAGTGGAGCAACGATTGATAGCGTTCTTGACAAGAGAGCCGACGGATAAAGATTACCGCCCCAAAGCACGGATAAAACTGGGGAAGTAAGGGCTGGCGGAACCATCCAAAATAGAACCCACAACACTTTGTACAGATCCGCTTCAGTCTGATACAAAAATCCAGAAAATATTAAAAATAACCCAACGGCCCATCGCACTGCCATCCACCCGTAAACGAGATACTTCACAGTTGAAGTTACTTTGCGTTTACTCGCTGCAAAGTCAATGTCTAAGTAGGTATAAAACGTTGAGGCGGCAAGACACGCAACGATTATTGCTCGAAATAGGACTGACGGAATCCCTGCTTCTGAGGTGCTGATTGCCCTTGCCAAGCTTCCCAGCAAGAAGGCGGTGGCATAGATCAAAATCGCCCACATAATTGAAAGATCGTTGATCTCTTTACGCAGGGAAGCAGCACCGCCGGATTCCTTGTCGCGAAACTTGACGAGATCCACACCGCTGAGAGCTTTACCGTTGGGGAGTTTCAGGTGTTTATAAGCAGTCGGCGGCAGACCGCTTAAATAAAGTGCTAGAGGCTCCAATACATATTGGTGGCACACTACTAGAACTGTTTCACCGCGTTCCAAGTGCGGTACTATTTTGTCTTCGTAGAAACGGGCAGCGCGAGAGTAAACTTGGGCAATCTTTTCGCCAGCCGGGGGTGCTTCGTTGTGCGAGTGCAACATTTCCTCAAACCCTTCGTAGCCCAGTGCTAGACGCAGCAAATTTAGGTTGCGACCCGCAAAAATGCCAAAGGATTTTTCGCTAATTCTATGGTCGATCTCAACGGGGGTATTTGGCGACTTTACTGCTTGACTTTCAGCAAGGGCGATTTCACAGGTTTGCCGTGCGCGTCTCATGTGGGAGACATATACTGCGTCAAACTTTGTACCTTTTTTCTTGAGGTCAACACCTGCACGGCGTGCCTGCAATCGGCCAAAGGATGTGAGGTCAACATCCAGAACTCCCGCAAAAATGTTGCGTTCGTTACTGGTACTTTCACCGTGCCGAATAAAGTAGACACGTCCTAGCTGTTCTGCATTGAATTCTTTTGGTGAAGTTGCAGAAGTTGTTGTAGCTGCATCCTGGAATTTACTTGTAACTTCGATCGATCCATTGTCGGTACTTTCTACCTGGTCATCTAAGTTTTTAGTGTTCATTATTTACTTTCACTACGCCTTAAACAGGGTTTAGATTCTTTTCCACGATTGAATTTTCAAACTTTTAAGTCAGACGAGTTAACGACCAAAGCACTCTGCTACGAAAGCAATGTCTTGAACCATGCTGAGTATAGTCTGAGGCAAACTCATCGGAGTGTAGCAACGCTCACTAATTGCTCAGGAGCGATCGCACAATAGACAACATGAAGACTACCCAAATCTTCAAAGGATCTCAAACAAAATTTTAGAGAAAAAAGCCCAGCTCGCTCTTTCCCTCGCAAACCAAAAGATTCTTGAGATGCACAGCAGCTTAAGAGGGAGTTTAGGGGATCGATCGCCCATCTAACTAATAAGTTTTGTGCAAAACCCGGCCTGTACTTCGAGAATTATCACTTTTGCACCTCCATGACAGCAAAAAAGATTATGCTAGAATCCATCAATACGCAGTCGTAGGTTGGGCACGGGCCGAGAAGAGCAATCTTCTTGCAGTCTAGGGGAGGTTGTAGGTCAGCCACCATTTGGGTCTTCCCAGTTGAAAGCCACCCTGCAACATGAGCCTGGAATCTGCAACCGCAGCCGAGTGCGGCAGATAGGTTGGGAGTGTCGCGCTAGAATAAGCAGTACGAGTTAACACTCGAACACAAACGCTCGTTGTGCGAGCGTGACCTCGAAACGGGCACATAGCAGCAGGTGATGGGAATAAATCATGTTTGAACGCTTCACAGAAAAAGCAATAAAAGTAATCATGTTGGCCCAGGAAGAAGCTCGCCGCCTGGGTCACAACTTCGTAGGGACAGAACAGATCCTCCTGGGTCTGATCGGAGAAGGAACCGGGGTTGCAGCTAAAGTCCTCAAATCAATGGGGGTCAACCTCAAAGATGCTCGGATTGAAGTGGAAAAAATTATCGGCCGCGGCTCTGGTTTCGTAGCAGTCGAAATTCCGTTCACTCCCCGCGCCAAGCGGGTTCTAGAACTATCCCTAGAAGAAGCTCGCCAACTCGGACACAACTATATAGGTACTGAACACCTGCTGCTGGGCCTGATCCGCGAAGGTGAAGGAGTAGCGGCCAGAGTCTTAGAAAACCTGGGAGTAGACTTGTCGAAAGTCCGTACCCAAGTGATTCGGATGCTGGGAGAAACCGCAGAAGTCGCAGCCACTGGTGGCGGTGCCCGCACCAAAACCCCAACCCTCGATGAATTCGGCGCCAACCTGACTCAAATGGCGGTCGATGGCAAACTAGACCCAGTAGTCGGACGCCAAAAAGAAATCGAACGGGTAATTCAAATCCTCGGTCGCCGTACTAAAAATAACCCGGTGCTCATCGGGGAACCCGGAGTCGGCAAAACCGCGATCGCCGAAGGTCTGGCCCAGCGCATCGCTAACAACGATATCCCAGACATTCTCGAAGACAAGCGCGTCGTCACCCTCGACATCGGTTTGCTCGTCGCCGGGACGAAATACCGGGGCGAATTTGAAGAACGCCTCAAAAAAATCATGGACGAAATCCGCACGGCGGGTAACGTGATTTTGGTGATTGACGAAGTGCACACTTTGATCGGTGCAGGTGCTGCTGAAGGGGCGATCGACGCTGCGAACATTCTCAAGCCGGCTTTGGCAAGAGGCGAACTCCAGTGTATCGGCGCTACAACTTTAGACGAGTACCGCAAACACATCGAACGCGACGCAGCCCTAGAACGGCGCTTCCAGCCCGTGATGGTCGGCGAACCGACTGTTGACGAGACGATCGAGATTCTCTTCGGCTTGCGGGAACGCTACGAACAGCACCACAAGCTGAAAATCTTGGATACAGCCCTCGAAGCTGCAGCCAAACTCTCACATCGATACATCTCCGATCGCTTCCTACCAGACAAAGCAATTGACTTGGTAGACGAAGCAGGTTCGAGAGTCCGCCTGATCAACTCCCAACTGCCCCCCGCAGCCAAAGAACTTGACAAGGAACTCCGCCAAGTCCTCAAAGATAAAGACGAAGCGGTGCGTTCTCAAGACTTTGACAAAGCCGGCGAATTGCGCGATCGAGAAATGACCATCAAAGCCGAAATTCGCGCTATTTCCCAAGCCAAAAAAACCGACTCGGCCCGCACCGGCGAAACCGACCCATCGCCAGTTGTCACCGAAGAAGATATCGCTCAAATCGTGGCAAGCTGGACGGGAGTCCCGGTCAACAAACTGACCGAATCCGAATCCGAAAAGCTGCTGCACATGGAAGATACCTTGCACCAGCGCTTGATCGGCCAGGAAGAAGCAGTGAAAGCCGTTTCCCGGGCCATCCGTCGCGCTCGCGTTGGCTTGAAAAATCCCAATCGCCCGATCGCCAGTTTCATCTTCTCCGGGCCCACAGGCGTCGGGAAAACCGAACTCACCAAAGCCCTAGCCGGCTACTTCTTCGGTTCCGAAGATGCGATGATTCGGCTGGATATGTCGGAGTACATGGAACGGCACACCGTCTCCAAACTCATCGGTTCTCCTCCCGGCTACGTCGGCTACAACGAAGGCGGCCAACTCACAGAAGCAGTCCGCCGCCGTCCTTACACCGTGGTGCTGTTCGACGAAATCGAAAAAGCCCACCCCGATGTCTTCAATATGCTGTTGCAAATATTGGAAGACGGCCGCTTAACAGATGCCAAAGGTCGCACCGTGGACTTCAAAAACACGCTGCTGATTATGACCTCAAACATCGGTTCTAAGGTGATTGAAAAAGGCGGCGGCGGCCTCGGCTTCGAGTTCAGCGACAACCAAGCCGATGCTAATTACAACCGCATTCGTTCTTTGGTTAACGAAGAACTCAAAAACTACTTCCGCCCCGAATTCCTCAACCGACTCGACGAAATTATCGTCTTCCGCCAGTTGAACAAGGAAGAAGTCAAGGAAATCGCGGTCATCATGCTCAAAGAAGTGTTCGGTCGTTTGACAGAACAGGGAATCACCCTGGAAGTGACCGAAAAATTCAAAGAACGGCTGGTAGAAGAAGGCTACAACCCCAGCTACGGAGCCCGACCCCTGCGCCGCGCCATCATGCGCTTGCTGGAAGACAGCTTGGCTGAGGAAATCCTTTCTGGCCGCATCAAAGACGGCGACACCGCTGTTGTGGATGTGGGCGAGGACGGAATTGTTAAGGTGCTGCAAGGTCAAAAGCGGGAATTGCTGCCCCAAGGTGTTGAGTAAGTTTGAGTAAGTGCGATCGCGAGTTAAGTTGGGAAATAACCAATCTCGCGATCGCAAACAACTCAAAATCCTCACATAAAAAAGGTAGAGAATTTAAATTCTCTGCCTTTTTCATGAGTTAATATCAACAGAATGTATCCGGACTTTTCTAAGTATCTTCGTCTTAAAAAATATGAGACCGATCGACTCTGTTTCTGTAGGACGGCGCCCCCGTGTTCGCCATTCCGGGTTTCTGAATACCCCAACAAAGTTTTACGTTTAATTAGAGCGAGCTACTTCAAGGGCAATTAGATAATTAGCAAGAACTATATAGTGGAGAAATAAATGACATCTGAAAAAAAGAATTTGGGTACAGAAGTAGCAGAAAATCCGCCTGCTGAAAGCTGGTGGCAGAAAGCGTGGAAGTCACAGCGAGAAAATCTTCAGATAGTGATTATTGCTTTGAGTTTAGCAATAGTGATTCGAGCCTTGGTCGCCGAACCGCGCTACATACCCTCAGATTCTATGGTACCAACTTTGCACGTGGGCGATCGGGTCGTAGTCGAAAAAATCTCCTACTACCTCGAACCTCCCAAAACTGGCGACATCGTAGTATTTGCCCCGCCCGAAAAGTTGCAAGAACAAGGCTTTACTCAAGACCAAGCATTCATCAAGCGGGTAATTGGCTTACCGGGTCAAACCGTCGCTGTTAAAAAAGGTTTAGTTTATCTCAACGACAAACCCCTCGTCGAAAAATATATTGCCGAACCTCCTAAATACCAGTGGGGGCCTTATCGCGTCCCAGAAAATGAATACTTTGTGATGGGAGACAACCGCAACAACAGCAACGACTCCAGCAGGTGGGGATTTTTACCTAAGCAGAATATCATCGGCCGTGCTGTAGTGCGGTTTTGGCCTCTAGAACGCATCGGGGAAGTTTGAAGAAGTCATTAGTCATCAGTTATCAGTCATTAGTTATTGGTTATTGGTTGGTTGTTAGTTTGAATAACCAATAACCAACGCTTTTCGGGCCCGATGCCCTGTTTGGCCGATGCCCTGTTTGGCCGATGCCCTGTTTGGCCATGCCTCTCCTGTACGGAAATTTCTACTTATTCTTGTACCTTGAGGGGTAGGGACTTCCTCCGGCAACTGATAAAATGGTACAAAAAGCAGCGGGTTTTCTCGCCTCGATCAAAATTAGTTGAATATTAAAAAATTAGGAAAGCTATGGGATTTTTTGATTCAGAAATTGTTCAGCAAGAAGCCAAGCTGTTGTTTGAAGACTATCAATCTCTCATCAAACTAGGTGGCAATTACGGCAAATTCGATCGCGAAGGCAAGAAAATGTTCATCGCTCAGATGGAATCGATGATGGAGCGGTACCGTATTTTTATGAAGCGCTTTGAGCTGTCTGAGGACTTCATGGCTCAGATGACTGTAGAGCAGTTAAAAACACAGCTCAATCAATTTGGCATCACGCCCCAGCAGATGTTTGAGCAAATGAACTCAACGCTGGAGCGGATGAAATCTGAGCTGGAAAAACAATCTTAAGATCGGAGAAAGAAGGAAGGCACAACACGGATTTTGACACGGATACACGGATTAATTATCGAGTGTGAGCCAGAAGCCAGAAGTCAATCGATTTTAGATTTTAGATTTTAGATTTTAGATTGAAGCATTGACCCCACGCATAAATACGTTCGGCAAGTTTCATCTGATACAGGTTTTTTATTTCTCCACGGATGAATCACGTGGCGGGTATCCTGGATTCTTTCGGTCAGAGGAGAAATAATGGGTAATTGTCAACTGCCAAGTGTCAATTGTCAACTGTCAAACACCAACTGCCAACTGCCAACTGCCAACAGTCAACTGACAACTGACAACTGACTGATAATTAAGGGCGCTCAAAAGATGAAGCAGGTTTGAAACTTTCTGCGGGAACTCCCTGCAAAGCTTGGCTCATAAAATCACGCCAAACAGGGGCGACAATCCCACCACCAGTAGCACCATAGCTCATCGGTCTATAATTGTCATTGCCCATCCAAACAGCCACCGACAACTGCGGCACGTAACCCACAAACCAGATATCCCGTTCTGAAGAAGTTGTACCAGTTTTCCCAGCAGCCGGCCGCCCAAGTTGAGCCGCCCTTGCCGTTCCGCTGGTAATTACTCCTTGCAGGGCGCTGTTGACAGAGGCCGCCGCCCAGGAATTGAGAACTAATTTGGGTTTGGGCGTATTGTCGAGCAAGACGTTGCCGCTGCTGTCAGTGACTTGCACGATAAACGTGGTGTCAGAATGCCAGCCGTTGTTGGCGAAGGTAGCAAAAGCTCCGGCCATTTCTAAAGGAGTGAGGTCAACCGCACCCAAGGGCAAAGAAATCACCGGTTCCATCGGACTTCGGATGCCGAGCACGCGGCAAATCTCAATTACTTTATTCAATCCGACTTCTTGGCCAAGCTTGACGGCGGGAATGTTCAGAGATACTTCCAAAGCTCTGCGGATGCTGACTGCACCGGAGAAGCCGCCACCGTAGTTTTGAGGGTAGTAGTAGCCGTCGCCGTCGCGGTAGCCGACAGGGGAGTCGTAGACAACTGAATCGGGGCTGTATTTCCCGCTAGCAAAGGCAGCGTAGTAGATAAAAGGTTTAAAAGAAGATCCGGGCTGGCGGCGTGCTTGAATGGCGCGGTTGAACTGACTCTTTTCGTAATCGACGCCGCCAACCATTGCTTTGACGAAGTGGGTGCGGGGATCGACGGCGGCTAGGGCAATTTGACCTTCATCGCGATCGTAAAACAGCCCTTGGTAGTAAAGCCGATTGTGCCACGCTTTGACTGTTTCTTCGGCTATGCGCTGCATTTTGAGGTCGATCGTGGTTTGAACGCGCATTCCTCCCTTAACCACGGCATCTCGCCCAAAACGCCTTGTCAGTTCCTGGACTACGGCTTGTGTTACGTAAGGAACTTGAGATCCGCCAAAAGAGGTAATTTTGCCTAGCTTAATTTTTTCCTGGCGGGCAGCAGTTTCTTGGGCCGGCGTAATCCATTTAAGATCCTTCATGCGGCCTAAAACGAGGGCTTGCCGCTCTTTTGCCAACTTGTAATTGACGAAAGGACTGTATTCTTCGGGGGCAGAAATTAAGCCGGCCAGCATCGCTGCTTCTGAAAGAGTCAAATTACTTGCTGATTTGTTGAAATAGCTTCGAGAGGCTGTCTCTACGCCATACAAGTTGTGACCTAAGTAGATTTGATTCAGGTATAGTTGCAGAATTTGGTCTTTGTTGAGAATTTGCTCCAAGCGGATAGACATTACCGCTTCCGCTACCTTGCGACTAAATTTTGACTGGGGAGATAGAAACAAGTTTTTGACTAGCTGCATAGTCATAGTCGAGCCGCCTTCAACGGTTCGACCTTTTTCTAGGTTGACTATGAGAGCTCGGGCTATCCCGCCGGGGTTGATGCCTTTGTGGGTGAAGAAGTTGCTATCTTCGATCGCCAGAACAGCTCGTTTCAGGTTCGGGGAGATTTGGTCAAGGGGTACGACATCCCGGTTGGCTTCGTCGTGGATACTGGCTAGCGGCTTGCCGTTGATGTCGTAAATGTGGGTAGTTTCTGTAGGAGAGTAGGTTTGCAAGATCCGAACATCTGGCAAATTGCGGAAGCTGATCGCTAAGCCAACCAGTCCGCCAGCGACTACGGAACTGGCAAGCATTGTCATGCTGAGTATGGTTCCGGCGGTCACTTTACTGACTGACTGAACAAACTCGAATACGGGGGCTGAGTTTTCCGTGTTATTGCGGACTGCGTTGGTTGACACGTGGATTTCACTTCCTCACTCGATTTGGGGTTTAAGACTTTTAATTTTAGATGCGAACCCTAGAGACTGTCAGTCGATTTTAGATTTTAGATTTTAGATTTATTCCACAGATGAATCTGGGAGTTTGAACAAGAGTCTAAAATTTGGGGATCTCCACGACTGTTGTCGGGGGCTGGTATCCGTTTTTGGGCGGGGTCAGCTAATGAAAGCCGGTCAGCTTTGGGATTATAGTAGCTTGATAGTTATGTTTTTATGCGTCAACCAGTGAGTGTAACTAATTCTGCTGCACTTTGGCAAAATAATATGATGGACGATCGCTCCCCGATGATAACTCCTAACCTTTCAGCGCTTTACCGCGGCGTCAGCGAGATTTTTCCAGATCGACCTGATTCTAGCAACCCTGACGAAAATTTAGCCCAACTGCTGGCAAAAGTCGATCGACCTTTGCGCGTCAAACTGGGAATCGACGCCACAGGGGCGGACATTCACTTGGGACACAGCATTTGCTTCCGCAAGCTGCGAGCTTTTCAGGATGCAGGCCACACGGCGGTACTGGTCATCGGAGATTTTACCGCAAGAATTGGCGATCCGACAGGAAAGTCCGAGATGCGAAGCCAGTTGACGGCCGAACAAGTGGCGGAAAATGCCAAGACTTATTTAGACCAAGTGCGTCCGATTCTAGATTTTGACACGCCCGGACGTTTGGAAATTCGCTATAACTCCGAGTGGTTGTCAAAATTGGACATGGCGAAGATTTTGGAACTGCTAGGCACGATGACGGTGCAGCAGATGCTCGCTAAAGAGGGATTTGATAACAGGATGCAGCAGGAAAATGCGATTTTCCTGCATGAGTTTCTGTATCCACTAATGCAGGGTTACGATTCGGTGGCTTTGGAAGCTGATGTTGAGTTGGGGGGAAGTGACCAAAAGTTTAATATTGCGGTGGGGAGAGATTTGCAGCGCCATTTTGGGATGAAGCCGCAGTTTGGTTTGCTGATGCCGATTTTGATCGGGACTGACGGCGTGCAGAAGATGTCGAAATCTTTGGGCAATTATGTGGCTTTGTCGGAAGACCCGCTGACGATGTATTCTAAGTTGGAGAAAATTGCTGATAGTTCGATCGCCCAATATTTTGAACTATTGACAGATTTGCCACTTGATGAATTGCCAGAAAATCCGCGAGAAAAACAGAAACTTTTGGCTGTGGATGTGGTGCGCCAGTATCGGGGGCAGGAAGCGGCGGATCGCGCACAACAAGATGCAATGGCGCTGGTTAAAGGTGCTGCGGGACAAGCTGATGCTGTGGCGGAGTTTTCTTTGGCAAGTGTGCAATTTCCGGCTAAGTTGTTTTATATTCTGAGTGCTAGCGGGCTTTGTAAAAGTAGCGGTGATGCGCGGAAGTTGATGCAGGGCGGCGGGGTGAAGTTGGAGGGCGATAAAGTTTCTGATGTTAACCTCACCTTTGAATCACCTGCTGAATTGGAAGGTAAGGTTTTGCAAGTCGGGAAAAATAAGTTTGTTCGATTGGTGTCTTGAATAGACATCTCCAATAATTATTGTGGAACAGGCATCTTGCCTGTTCAAAACAGGCTTTTCTGGAGATGACTAATCTATTTTTTTAACCGCAGATGAATACTGAAGATGAACGCTGATGAACGCTGATAATCGAATTATTGTTGCTTTGGATGTTTCGAGTCAAGAAGAGGCGATCGCACTTCTGGACAAACTGCCGCAAGTATCTTTCTGGAAAGTGGGTTTGGAACTGTTTGTGAGTTCCGGGCCGGGGATTTTGGAAATTTTAAAACAGCGGGAAAAGCGGATTTTTCTCGATTTGAAGTTTCACGATATCCCGAATACTGTGGCTGGTGCTTGTCGGGCTGCTGCTAAGTATAATGTGGATTTATTGACGATCCATTCTACTTGTGGTAAAGATGCTTTGAAAGCGGCACAGTTGGCTTTGACTGAAGGGGCGGCGGCTGTGGATAAACCGAGTCCTAAGTTGATTGCTATTACTCTGTTAACGAGTTTGAATTCGCGACAGTTGGCTTTTGAGTTGAAAATACCTTTGGAGTTGCCGGAATTTGCTTTACACATGGCATTGTTGGCTAAGGAAACGGGTTTAGCTGGTGCTGTTTGTTCTCCGCAAGAGGTGGAACAGTTAAGAATGAGTTGCGGGGATGATTTTCTGTTAGTTTGTCCCGGTGTGCGTCCGAAATGGGCTGAGGGAGGAGATCAAAAACGATCGATGACTCCAAAGGCGGCTTTGAAAGCTGGTGCGGATTATCTGGTGATTGGGCGGCCAATTACTGCTTCGGATGATCCGGTGGCGGCTTTTGCGCGTATTTGTGAAGAGTTGGAGTAACAATATGAATGTTGTTTTTAACTCACATCTTGCACCATTCTCAAGAACAGGCAAGATGCCTGTTCCACAAGAAAATTCACTCTTTGTGGAACAGGC
>NZ_JAUBTU010000007.1:25473-125275 GCF_036705085.1 Microcoleus sp. B6-A1 | reverse complement strand
CCAACAACCACAAACGCACCATTTATCGTCACAGCAACATTCAGCGAAACCGTCACAGGATTTACTGACACTGACGTGACTGTTGCTAACGGAACTGTTAGCGGATTTACAGGTAGCGGTACAACCTATAATTTCACAGTTACACCGAATGCTAGTGGCGCTGTCAGCGTTGATGTACTTGCTGCTACAGCCACAGATACCGCTGGTAATAACAATACCGCAGCCACTCAACTAATTCGCACTGCTGATATTACAGCCCCCACAGTTGCCCTCACATCCGCATCACCAACCAACACAAACGCACCATTTTTAGTCACAGCAACCTTCAGCGAAACCGTCACAGGATTTACTGACACTGACGTGACTGTTGCTAACGGCACTGTTAGCGGATTTACAGGTAGCGGTACAACCTATGATTTCACAGTTACACCAACAGCCACTGGCAATGTCACCGTAGATATTCCAGCAGCTACAGCCACAGATACAACAGGTAATAACAATACCGCAGCCACCCAACTTGTTCGCACTGCTGATATTACCGCACCAACAGTTGCCTTAACATCAACTTCAACACCAACAGTAACTGGTTTATTTAGCGTCACGGCTACCTTTAATGAAGATGTCAACGGCTTTGATAATACTGATATCACCGTCGCCAATGCGACTGTCGATAACTTTGTTAAAGTTGATGCCAAAACTTACACCTTTGATGTCACTCCCGCTGCTAGTGGTAATGTCACAGTTGATGTCCCTGCTGCCAAAGCAACGGATACTGCGGGTAATAACAATACCGCAGCAACTCAACTGACTCGCACTGCTAATGTCACCATACCTGACATCACCGCACCAACAGTTGCCTTAACATCAACTTCCACACCAACAGTAACTGGTTTATTTAGCGTCACAGCCACCTTTAATGAAGATGTCACCGGCTTTGATAATACTGATATCACCGTAGCCAATGCGACTGTCAATAACTTTGTTAAAGTTGATGCCAAAACCTACAGCTTTGATGTCACTCCCACCGCTGATGGTAATGTCACAGTTGATGTACTTGCTGCCAAAGCAACTGATACTGCGGGTAATAACAATACCGCAGCAACTCAACTGACTCGCACTGCTAATGTCACCACACCTGACATCACCCCACCAACAGTTGCCTTAACATCAACTTCAACACCAACAGTAACTGGTTTATTTAGCGTCACTGCTACCTTTAATGAAGATGTCACCGGCTTTGATAATACTGATATCACCGTAGCCAATGCGACTGTCGGTAACTTTGTTAAAGTTGACGGAAAAACTTATACCTTTGAGGTCACTCCCGCTGCTAGTGGTAATGTCACAGTTGATGTCCCTGCTGCCAAAGCAACGGATACTGCGGGTAATAACAATACCGCAGCAACTCAACTGATTCGCACTGCTAATGTCACCACACCTATTGTTGATGTCACCCCACCTACTGCTAACTTAGCTGCAATTTCTAACATTACTACAGCGGGCGGTACAAGTCAGACATTGACAGTTACTTTCAGTGATAGCAATGGAGTTGATGTTAGCAGTTTAGATAATTCTGATGTTGTTGTAAATGGATCAGGGGGTGCTATTCCTGCTACCTTTATCAGTGTCGATACTAATAGTAATGGTACGCCTCGGACAGCGACATATTCGTTGACGCCGCCTGGGGGAACTTGGGATAATGCTGATAATGGTACTTACACAGTTAATTTGCAAGCATCGCAGGTGAAGGATGCTAGCGGTAATTTTGCTGCTGCTAGCAGTTTGGGTACTTTTAGTATTGATGTTGCGACACCCGCACCTGCACCAACACCTGCCCCTGCCCCTGCGGAAACACCTGCACCAGCGCCCGCACCTGCTCCCGCACCCGCACCTGCTCCCGCACCCGCACCTGCCCCCGCGCCATCGGGAACACCGACACCATCGGTAACACCCGCGCCATCGGAAACACCATCGGGAACACCGACTCCAACGCCATCGGAAACACCAACACCATCGGGAACACCGACTCCAACGCCATCGGAAACACCATCGGGAACACCCACGCCATCGGGAACACCAACGGGAACACCGACACCAACGGGAACACCGACACCATCGGGAACACCGACACCAACGGGAACACCGACACCATCGGGAACACCGACACCATCGGGAACACCGACACCATCGGGAACACCGACACCATCGGGAACACCGACACCATTGGGAACACCCACTCCATCGGGAACACCGACACCATTGGGAACACCCACTCCATCGGGAACACCATCGGGAACACCCACGCCATCGGAAACACCCACTCCATCGGGAACACCATCGGGAACACCGACACCATCGGGAACACCTACTCCAACGGGAACGCCGACACAATCGGGAACACCCACTCCAACCAACTTCTTCGATTATTCGTCGTCCCCCAACAGCCTTACTCAAAACTTCAGCAACATCACTCAACCTGTCACTATCATTGGCAGTCCCTTTAACGACAACTTCATCGGTACAAGCAACCCAGACAATATTAGCGGTAGCGATGGTGATGACACTCTTGATGGTGGCGCTGGCAATGACACCCTCAATGGCGGAGTTGGCAACAACACCTTCACCGGGGGAGTTGGCAATGACACGTTTATCTTTAATTCCCTTCCTGGTACTTTCGGCGGACAAAACCTAATTTTAGACTTCACCCCTGGAGAAGATAAATTACAACTTGATGTCGCCTTCGGTTTCACCTCACCGGAACAAGTGCTCGCAGCATTACAATCTACCCCTTCGGGTTTAGTCTTAAACTTAGGGAATGGTCAAACTATCTCTATCAAAGCCAATTCTCTCTCACCAAGCGACATCATTCTCTTTAGTAATTCCACAGAAACACCGACACCAACGGGAACACCTACGCCATCGGTAACACCGACACCAACGGGAACACCGACACCATCGGGAACACCGACGCCAACGGTAACACCGACGCCAACGGGAACACCGGCACCAACGGGAACACCTACACCATTGGGAACACCGACACCATCGGGAACACCGGCACCAACGGGAACACCTACACCAACGGGAACACCCACGCCATCGGAAACACCATCGGGAACACCGACTCCAACGCCAACACCAACAACCAGCAACATCCCCAATGATGACTGCATCTGCGATGACATTGCCTATCCCAACTTAAACCAACCCAATGCAGTTGAAAACACCATACTTGGTGTATCGGGAATTCCAATAGGCACTGCCCAAAACGATGAATTTCTCGGCAGTAACAACGGCAATATATTCGATGCCAAATCCGGGAATGACAACTTATATGGTGGTGCCAGCAACGACATCTTTAATGGCAACCAAGGCAACGACTTCATCACCGGAGGCAAAGGTGACGACATCCTCTATGGAGATGAAGGAAACGACATCGTGCTTGGCGAATTGGGCAAGGATTTAATCTTCGGAGGCAAAGGCAATGACTCCCTAAATGGCCGCGAAGGTGATGACATCATTTTGGGTGATAAAGATGATGATTTCATCGATGGCGGTAAGGATAATGACGTTTTATATGGAGGCAAAGGTAACGACATAATGCTTGGCAGTCAAGGTGATGACAATCTGTTTGGACAGTTAGGTTCGGATACCATCTGCGGCGGTGAAGGTAATGACTTAATTAGCGGTAACGAATCAGCAGATATCCTGGGAGGGTGCGAAGGAAATGATACTCTTTACGGAGGCGAAGACAACGATACTCTCACTGGTTGTCAAGGTGATGATATTCTTTACGGAGACTTGGGTAATGATAGTTTGATTGGCGGTAGCGGCAATGATATCTTTGCCTTAACAACTGGTCAAGGATTTGATATCATCGCTGATTTTACAATCGGTCAAGATTTGATTGGATTAACCGGAGGTTTGAGCTTTGGTCAGTTAGCAATCACTCAAAATACTCAGGGAACTCTTATTAAGAACCTATTGACAGGGGAAGAGTTAGGTGTGATGATTGGAGTGAGTGCCAATGCGATTACATCCGCTAATTTCCGGTTGATTTAAGGAAATAACGAAAAGTACGATCGCCCCTTCAATCAAAAAAGGCGATCGCACTTCTACCAATTTTAAAAGGTCTAGCAAAAATTTAACGATTATTCATACTTTCGGCCGCGCCACTGAGTAGGCTGATTCAACGCAGAAATTAGAATTCGCAAAAACGCCAGCGGATCGGCCAAAGGTGACAGCCAAAACAGCCATTTACCCGATGCCCCAGTTGTATCGTAAGAAGGTGCGATCGCCAAACACAAAGCCGATCGCACTGCAACCAAAAATACATTCAATCCCAACAGCCAAAAGTGCGGAAATACACCAACCGGCGGCAGCGAACCAAACAACAAATAGCACAACACAATCGGCACCGGCAAACCTTGAACCGCCAGCAACAGCCACAAATCGCCCCAAATTTGACCGCTTGAAGCAGCATCTTTCAAATCCAGCGATCGACCCCATTCATTCCAAGTCTCGATCGCCCCCTCATACATCCGCACCTTCAACACCTTAGCCCCATCCAAAAAGCCCACCTTAAAGCCCTTAGCAGCCGCATAGCGAGCCAGAGTCACATCATCGCAAAAAGAACCCCTCGCGACCTCATAGCCCCCCAATGCCACCAAAACCTCGCGCTTACAGAGAAAACACTGACCGTTCGCCATCACCCGTTCCGGCACATCCCCGCCAGTCCCCGTCGGCCCGAACCGATAAACCAAAGTCATTAACAAAGCCGGTTGCAGCCACAACTCCCCTGGATACTTGAGGATAAACTGGGGCGACAGCGAAATCAAATCGTAATTTCCAGCTTTCGCTGTTTTGAGCAAACTCGCAATCAAACCCGGATGCGGCACAGTATCCGCATCTATCCCCAAAATCCACTCGCACTTCTCGGAACTTGCCAAAAAACCCGCATTCAGCGCCCACGGACGCCCTACCCAACCCGCCGGCAGCGGATCGTCGTTAATCAAGCGAAACCGGGGGTCTTTTTGTGCTGCTGCTTTGACTAAATCTCCGGTTCCGTCTACCGAATAGCTGTCAACCACGATCGCTTCTCGGAGTTCGTAACTTTGGCGACTTAATCCTTCCAAACAAGGCGAAATGCGATCGGCTTCGTTCAAAGTCGGTACTACCGCAGTACAACTACCCAACAAATCCAGCGTCGGCGAATCCGGTTCCAGGGGCGGGATGCGCGATGGGCCTTTAATCAAACGCGACATCAGAAGGGCTGCAGCGGGCAATTGCAGCAGCAAGAGTGCGACAGCGATGATACTTGTCAGCACTTCGGGGAACTGGTGAGGGGCGATCGGGAAAACCATACTATTGAAGAATTGAATAATTGAAGAATTGGGAATGACTGACGGGATATGGGTCAATACGGTTCAGTTAACACTGTTAATTCCCCGGAGATCCCCCTCGCATCCCCCTTAAGAAGGGGAGTAGGGGTTGACTTTGAGCAACTTCTTGTCCCCCCCTTTTTAAGGGGGGTTAGGGGGGATCGATCTTAACTGAACCTTATGGGGATATGGGTTGCGAGCTTATTTACAGTTCATTATTTTGGTAACTGGTATCAATTTAAAAAATTTATAGCAACTGCCGACGGTTAGGACATTCTTAATCTCTGAAACCATTGCTATTACTGCTTCTTCCTTCTTCCTTCTTCCGACGGACATCCGTTACATCCGTTACATCCGTTACATCCGTTACATCCTCTGAAAGCGAATCCGTTGCCGAACTTCCTTCTTCCTGACATCCGTTACATCCGTTACATCCGTTACATCCGTTACATAATCCGTTGCCGAACTTCCTTCTTCCTTCTGCGATAATAAAATTTTGACCTCAAACATATTACAGGAATTGGGAATGAAAAAATCACCACTAAAAAACCCGGTTTCTTGTAGAAACCGGGTTTTTAAACTAGCTCAAAATTTAGTGTAAATTTTTGCTAAATCAGCCGGGGTTGCTCACTAGCAACTCACTTACGCAAAACGCCCACGGGCTCAGGTGGAATTTGGGCCGTGATAACAGATGTCTCCAAAGACGGCATTGTTTCGGTTACGTCACCTGTTGCGGGTTTAGCGATCCAGCTTAACGCGATCGCCGGAACTACACCCAGAAGCACCGCTAGCGATGTCGGGAACCAGAACCGAGAATCCAAGGAAACTACAGTGATAATTGCTCCGAAAGCAAAGTTTACCAAATAAACAATTAAGGGCAAACCCAATTCCGATCGCTCTAATTTAATCGGTGTTTTTCTCCACAAGAAAGCTGCTACAGACATAAATAGCGCCCCCGTACCCATCCAGCCAGCCAAATTGCGGTAAGGCATCCCAAAGAAAGCCCCAAGTTCCTCAAACTCCCAAAAAGGCACAGCAGTTTGACTCATCGCCGGATCTAGTACAAAATCCCAAGCTGTTAGCAGCAAAGCACCAAGGGCGATCGCCCCTATTTGGCGCACCCAGTTGAGTTCACCTTTACCACCAGCTACTCCAGCGCGAGCAATTACATAGGAAACCAGTCCCAGATAAAACCACGACAGAGGAATTGTAAACGGAACCAGCCCTGCAATTTTGTAGCCCAAACCGCTTAAATAGTGGTAGTGGCCGAAGGGAAAACCGGTACTCGTTCCCAACAACTCGCTACTCAAGGACAAAAACACAGAAGGCACTAAAAAAGCCAGAGTTGCACCCCAACCCAACGTCCGCAAGGAATAGAGAGCAACTGCTGCTGCACCAAAGATGATATAAACTACTCCACCCCCAGCCATCCCCCACTGGAATAGCGTTTGCCCTGCTGGTGGCAAACTCATCACCAATTCGGGACGGGGTAAAATCAGCAGCAACCCTGCCAATCCAAAAGCCATTGACAAGACGTGGGCAATTAAGCAAAAGCGCTCAGCAATCAAAAGTTGCTTCATGGGACTCCTCGAAAAAATATTAGATGCAAAAAGCACTCTTAACAGTTTACAAACTTTAACAAAAAACCAACTGCATTTGAGTCAGTTGTCAATTGTCAGTTGTCAATTGTCAGTTGACTGTTGACTGTTGACTGTTGTCCACCGCCCGCCGATGCCCAATGCCCTGAGCAATCTAAAATCTAAAATCTAAAATCTAAAATTGTCAGATGCCCCATGCCCGATGCCCCATGCCCAATGCCCCATCTTAAATCATTGCCAATTCCCCACTAGCACGAAAGGTGCCCAGAAATAGGGATTCTGATACTGTGGGTTTTTGAGCAGCGTTAATTGAGCGTTGCGGAGGGCTTCAGCTTTGCTGGTTTTAGAAGAAGCCAGTTGCTTGTAAAACTCAGTCATAAAGATAGCTGTAGATTCGTCGTTGACTTGCCAAAGGGTGGCGGCGGTGCTGCGCGCACCCGATCGAATTGCGGCCCCCGCCAAACCCAAAGCCGCGCGGTTATCGCCCGAAGCAGTTTCGCAAGCACTCAAAACCAAAAGTTCGATCGGCTGTTGTCTCTCCCCAGTGCGGGCTCGCAGCAGTCGATCGAACTCCTTAACATTCACTTTCTGATCCCAAGTCACAATAAAAGTATCCGCCGCATTCGAGCTAAACTGACCGTGAGTTGCCAAATGGACGATCGGGTAAGACAAAGCTTTAATTCGATCGTGCAACCGCCCGCTGACAAAATCTTCATTCAGCAGCGAACTCGCCGGCATCTCGGCTGCAATTTGCTGAACTTCCTCCTTCACCCCCGGCAAAGCCGAGAAGCCTTGACGCGCTTCCGAGAGGCCAGCGGTGAGCACTTTTAACTTGACTTTGTTCAGCGGTTTCGGTGCCAGCAATTGCAATCCCGGCGCCAAAGCAATATTGTATTTTTCTACCAAAAACTTTTCACCGTCGTGCAGCACCGCCATCGGCAGATTCCGCAAATAACCGTCGAGCACAAATACCAGGGTTTTAATCCCGCTGGCGGTCAAATCCGC
Source organism: Microcoleus sp. B6-A1 (assembly GCF_036705085.1). Lineage (NCBI taxonomy): Bacteria > Bacillati > Cyanobacteriota > Cyanophyceae > Oscillatoriales > Microcoleaceae > Microcoleus > Microcoleus sp. B6-A1. The sequence continues at coordinate 117,291 of NZ_JAUBTU010000007.1, read as the reverse complement.
CTCTGCGGGGCGGATTAACCAGTCGTAAACCTGTTCGACGGGTAGCCTCCTGTCGCGGGGGAAAGAAGCAGGCCTGATGGTATTTTTGGCTTGTCTGAAGGCAGTTTCCAACTCGGCTTGAGACTTCACAGTAGCGTAGCGGCGCAGAGGTTTGCCGGGAATTGACAAAATTACCTCCAAACGATCGCTCAAAATAATCGGATAAATCACCGCCGCTGTCGGATCAATTTCCTCGATCGACTTTGGTTTAGCATCAGCGCAAGCATCCCGAAAAAAGTTGTCCAATTCCGCCAACTGCAACGATTCCACCGTTTGGCGCGCTAGTTTCAATTTAGCTTGACTGGGAGATTCCTCTTGCAAAAGCATCCCGACTAATTCCCGATAAACCGGTTCGGCACTTTCCCGAAACGAAAATTGCACTTCGGGATTGACTGTTACCAAATCGCCCCGCAGAGAAGACAATATATTGACAGCTTGAGTATATTGAACGATCGCCCCTTCTGTATTTCCCTGAGCTTTCCGAATTCGTCCCAGTTGCCAAAACAATTGGTAAGCAATATCGGGAGATTGAAATGCCGGTGCTAAAGTCAAAGCCTCGGTTGTGAGATTTTCTGCTTTCTGATACTGCTGTTGGATTTCCGATAGTTTGCCTTTTGCTGCCAGAATATAAGCTTGTATTCGTCGATCGCCCAAACTTTTTGCTCGTTCGACAGAGCGATCGAGCATTGTGTCAATATCGCTTAAACTCACAGTTTTCGCAGGCGACTGAGCTAATTTCATCAAGCTTTGAGCTAAATTAATTTGAGCGTAAAGTCCGGCGCGGTTCGACCCAAATTGAGCGGTTTGAGGTTCTAGAGAACGCCATAAAGCCTCTGCTTCAGACCAATCTTGGCGATCGACCAACAAACTCAATTGATTTAACTTCGCCTGAATTTGTAAAAGCGATCGATTCGGGATCGCCTGGATCGATCGACCATAATACTCTAGGGCAAAGCGTTCCCAATCACCCCGCTGTTCCGGTGTCAAACCCGGTTTATTGCTTTTAGCCCGTACCGTATTGCCCAGATTGAGATAAATTGCAGCCTCCTCTGATCGGCTACCTAATTTTTTGGCTGCTTCGAGTCCCGCCGAAAGCACATCCTGCGATCGTTCCAGTTGTCCCAAAACCCGCAATACCCGCCCTAAAGCATGAATTGCCCGGACTTGTTCGAGGGAAACCGACCCATTTTTCAAACTTTCCAAACCCGCTGCCGAAACTTCGCAAGTTTGGTTTTCCAGCTTGAAAGAAGCTAACAGCATTTTGCAAGCTCTGGGGTAAAGTCCAAGAGTTTCCCAAGCCCGACTTTGATTAATTTGAACTTGAAAAAGTTGGGGTTTTCTATCAATTTGCTCGAAAATTTTCGCAGCTTGCGTCCAAATCTCGATCGCATCTTGAGTCTGCCCGCGTTCAAGTTGCAACTGTCCTTGAATATTGAGAGTTTCAGCCAAAATCCGCTGCTGTTCGGGAGTGTTGGCTTGTGTTCGCACAGCCGACAAACTCGAATTTACAGCTTTTTCTGCTTGTTCCCAAAGCCCCAACTGCCCATAGGTTGCAGCTAAATTGCTCAAAGCTGTGGCGCGATCGAGATTTTCGCCTTTTGCCTCAAACTGCGCCGCCGCTTGCTGCAACAAAGGTACAGCTTCCGAAAAACGTTCCTCTTGGTACAGAGTTCGAGCTTGTCGAACAAGCTGCACCGTTTGTGGTGGATTAACCTGAGCAATTCCAGGAGGAATCGCAACTGCTAGCAGACAGGAAATCACAAATAACAGAATTACTTGCCGGAGCGATCGGGTAAACTTCATATTTAGAAAATAAAATTACAAGCGCAGACACACCTACTAACTCACCCAAATACATCTTATTCTTTATCTGCGTTAATCCGCGTCAATCCGCCTACATCTGCGGTTAAAAAAAACCTAATTTCAGCGCGGTGGACAAACAGAATTTGGCCGAAGATTCCGCCCCGAAACATTACCCGGATTATATCCAACAAGTGTCACATCCCCAGAAGCATTCACCACCCAACCTTGCGCCGGAACAACTTCCTCAGCCTTTTTTTCCCTTTCTGCCTTCAAACCTCTATCCGTTACATCCGTTACATCCGTTACATAATCCGTTGCCGAACCTTCCACCCAATTAAACTGGCTAGAATTGCTGCTGAGGGCATCATTGGGACTGGGTGGCACTCCTCCTTTCCCAGTGACGGTAAATGCGCTCCCTGCCTCTTGCGTGCAGGGATTTGCCGCAATTAAAGCAGCCGGATCTACCACATTTTGCGGCAGTTCCACTAAACCTTGAGCAGGATTCACCCCAGAAGCACTAAATGTTACAGTACCTTGCAAAGCCGGGCCGCTACTTTGGGAAATCGCCGCAATATCGCTGGTAGGAATTAGAGAAGTCGGACTTACTTGCAACGCTGCAAATTGAGCATCAGTCAGTCCTAAACTACTCCTGGCTTGGTCGCGGTTAAGGCTTGTAAAGCCAAAGATATTTGGTACATTGACCGTAACTTGTCCGCCCCTAGCTGTGCGAGCATTAGCTGTAATATCACTATTTTCTCGCGGTAAAGCTACCAAAATATCGCTATTAATTCTGATATTACCGCCCTCAGAAATACCTGCATCCGTGGTGATTCGACTGCCGCGCCGCAACTGAATATCTTGCGCTTGCAGGTTAATATTAGCCCCTGTACCAGAGACAGTAGTGCCATCAATTATGCTTTTATTATCCAGGGCAATTGAGTTAGCTACAACGTTAATATTGCCAGCCCTACCTGTTCCTGAAGATTGAACGTTAACAACTGCACTATCCCGAAGAATCAATTGATTAGCATTCAAATTCAACGAGCCTGCATTTCCGCTAGCAGTGGAATTGACAGCATTAAACGCCCTACCAACCGAGGCCTCAATTCCACTCCTCAACCCACTGTTACTCCCAATACCTTGCACTTGTAAGCGATCGGCATTAATTGTAATATCTCCTGCATCTGCTATACCCAAAGAAGCCGCAGAAATAACCCCCCCATTCTGCACAGTTAGTTTAGGTGTTGAGATGCGGATATCTCCACCTCTACCAGAACTTGCAGTTTGAGTAACAAAAGAACTTGCAACATAGCCCGCATTCCCCAAAAATCTTGACTCGCCGCTCACCTCTATAGACTCGGAGGCTCTCACAGTTAAATTTCCTCCCGTCCCCCCACTTGTAGAAAACACAACTTCCCCAAAAATAGCACCAGTCGTTAAACTAATTGTGGCTCCATTAGAAACACTCAGCCGCTTAGTGTCGATGCTAATATCTCCACCTTTTCCATTCCCATCAAAAGTATTCGTGCCGAGCCGAGTTTGCCCTAGACCTCCAGGAAGACTACCCGATAATTCCACAGATTCACTCGCTTTAATCGCGATATTCCCCGATGCTCCATCACTAAGGCTGAAGCTGGCAAACGCACCGCCATCGCGCAGTATTAACCGTTGCGCTTCAACAGAGATGTTTCCGCCTTGACCAGTGCTTTCGTTCGTTGTTCCGTTATAGAGCGTTGAACTGACGAGTTCGACGGTGTTGGCGCGGATAGCCAGATTTCCACCATTCCCGGCACCAAAGGTGGGGGCACCGCCCACTACCCCATTGCTCATCAACAGCCGTCCGGCTTCAATGTTAATATCTCCGGCGGCTCCACTGCCAATAGTGCTAGTAAACAGAACGATTTGCGAAATAAATGGGTTGCCTGTTCCAGATGTCTGAAAATTTTCTGTAAGCTGCTGATAGCCCTCAATTCCCAACCCGATCATTTCTACTGAGTCAGTAGCGCGGATGTTGATATCGCTTCCTCTCCCCTCTCCCAGTGTGGATGCGAAAATTTGCGATCCCCCCTCTACTCGCAAGTTTTGGGAATTGATGTCAATGCCTCTACCATCAATATTTCCGAGTGTCAGTCCATAAATCCCTGAACCGTTAAGATTAATATTTCCACCTCGAATATCGACTTTCCCACCTCCTAATCCGCTAGTATTTATAAATGCACCGTTCATTTCAATATTGCCGAAGTTCTGAATATTGCCATAGTTTAAATTCAGACCTAAAGCTGTTGGTTCAAATTGCACTAAACCTGGACTCTTGACGCTACCTAGAAGAATTTGTCCGGTATAAGCAGTTAGATTTCCTCCTTGCAGTTGAATGTCACCGCCAATTAATGCTAAAGTTTGACCGGGATCTACGGCTAAACCGAGTTTTTCAAAAGCAGGAATTTCTATGGGTAGTGGTGGTAAGGCGGATGTAGGAGCCTTTGTTTGGGAAGAGTTGACAATTGTGCCGGGATTTTCTCTAAATCTTAAACCCACAGGAATATTAACCGCTAATAATGGCACTGCATTAGAATTAGCTGCACTAAATTCAAACCCATTATCAAAGAGAACGCCGCTACCTGTTGAACCAATAAAAGAGCCGCGTAAGTCTAACCGCGCATTGGGGCCAAAGATAATCCCTTTCGGATTAAGTAAAAATAAGTTAGCATTACCTTGAACTCCCAACACACCTAAAATATGGGAAGGGTTGCCACCAGTAACGCGGGTAAAAATATTCGCAATCCCGTTAGGATTGGCAAAATATGCGCCTCGTCCTTCACCAACGTTAAATTGTTGTAAACTGTGAAATAAATTCGCTCCGCGAGTTGCACCGCCTTCTATTCTGTCCGAGGGTAAGTTATTAATCGTGTCCGGAACTGTCCGCGAACTTTCTGTTCCCAAGCTATTATCGGGGATGATTTGGGCGACGCCGGGGAAAGGAAACAGCAGTAAGAACGCAAAAAATAGGGCGCAAGATTGGCGGGGCATCTTTTAATTCCTGTTAATTTAGTATTAGGAAAATAGCGACGGGTTAGCTCAAACCTGAAGAGTACCTATTGAGGTACGCAAACACCCGTCGGTTTCGGATTGCGAAGAGATGCACCATTACTTGAATTATACGCTACCAGCGTTACTTTTCCTTGCTCATCTATTACCCAACCTTGAGCGGGAATAATTTCTGTTGGCCGCATTTCTATGGAAGCTCTTGGGCTTTCTATTTGCTGAGTTCCACCTACCGCTGGTTCCACCCAATCAAACTGGCTAAAATTGCTGCTGAGAACATCATTAGGACTCGGTGGCACTCCTCCTTTCCCAGTAGCGGTAAATGCGCTATCGGCCCCTTGCGTGCAGGGATTTGCCACAATTAACGCAGCCGGATCGACAACATTTTGTGGCAGTTCCACTAAACCTTGAGCAGGATTGACTCCAACAGAACTAAATGTTACCGCCCCTTGCAAAGCCGCGCCGCCACTTTGAGAAATCGCCGCAATATCGCTGCTAGGAATTAGAGAAGTAGGACTTACTTGCAACGCTGCAAATTCGCCGTCACCGATCCCCAACCTGCTTCTGACTTGTTCGCGACTCGTTGCTGTAAAACCGAAGACATTGGGGACATTGATATTCACGCGCCCACCGCCTGCCGATCGCGCATTAGCAGTAATATCGCTATTTTCTCGTGGTAAAGCCACCAAAATATCGCTTTTAATGTTGATATTGCCACCATCAGAAATACCCGCATCGGTGGTAATTTGGCTGTTGCGGCGCAATTGGATGTCTCGCGCTTGCAGGTTAATATTTGCCCCAGTACCCGATACAGTCGTGCCGTCAATCCTCGCTTTGTTGTCAAGAGCGATCGAATTTGCGACAACATTGATATTACCAGCGCGTCCGGTTCCCGTAGCCTGCACCGTCACTATAGCTCCATCTCTGACAATTAGTCGATCGGCATTTAGATTCAACGAACCCGCATTTGCCGTAGCATTGGGATTGACAAAATTCAGCGCCCTGCCAGCCGAAGCCTCAATTCTACTGCTGAACAGACCGCTATTCCCACTGCCTTGGACTTCTGTGCGATCGGCATTAATTTTAATATCTCCCGCATCTGCTGCGCTCAAAGAAGCCGCAGAAATAATACCCCCATTTTTTACAGTGAGCATGGGCGTAGAGAGGCGGATATCTCCACCCCTAGCAGAGCTTGTACTTTGAGTACCCAGAGAACTCGGTGCGAAACCCGCATCCCCTAAAACTCCAGACACGCCGCTCACTTCTATCGACTCTGAAGCTCTGATAGTTAAATTTCCTCCAGGTCCCCCACTGGTAGAAAACACGGTTTCGCCAATAATCGAACCCGTAGATAAAGTAATTGAGGCTCCATCAGAAACAGTCAGCCGCTTAGTGTCGATGGTAATATCCCCAGCTTTCCCATTCCCATCGAAAGAGTTGGTGCCGAGGATAGTTTGCGCCGTACTTCCAGGGAGACTCCCCGACAATTCTACAGATTCAGAAGTTTTAATGGCGATATTCCCCGATGCTCCATCACTGCGGCTGATAGTTACGAGATTGGAGCCACCGCGCATGATTAAGCGTTGAGCCTCAACAGTTATGCTGCCGCCAGAGCCGATACTTCCGCGATTTGTTCCGCTGCTGAGCGCAGAACTGACGAGTTCGACGGTGTTAGCACGGATATTCAGATTTCCGGCATTTCCAGGACTAAAAGTGACTGTACCGCCCAGTACCCCATCGCGCAGCAGCAGCCGTCCAGTGTCAATGTTAATCTCTCCGGCGGCTCCACTGCCAGCAGTACCAGCACTCAGAACTATTTGCGGGTCAAAAGGGTTGAACGTTCCAGAGGGTAGATATTGGCTATAAAACCGCTGATAGCCTTCAATTCCCAGCCCGCTCATTTCTACTGAGTCAGTAGCGTGGATATTTAAATTGTTCCCCTTCCCATCTCCCAATGTGGCGGTGAGAATTTGCGACCCTTTATCTACTCGCAAGTTTTGGGCATTAATATCAATACTTCTGCCATCAATATTTCCCAATGTTAGGCTATAAATTCCCGAACTACTGACGGTGACATTTCCACCTGTGATGTCAATTTTCCCGCCTCCTAATCCGCTGGTGTTTATAAATGCACCGTTCATTTCTATATTGCCGAAGTTCTGAATATTGCCATAGTTTAAATTCAGACCTAAAGCAGTTGGTTCAAATTGCACTAAACCAGGACTCTTCACACTTCCCAGTAATATTTGTCCGGTATAAGCTGTTAAATTTCCACCTGGGAGTTGAATGTCTCCGCCAATTAATGCTAAAGTTTGGCCGGGGTCTACTGCTAAACCAAGTTTGTTAGAAACAGGAATTTCTACGGGCAAGGGCGGTAAGGTTGGTGTGGGGCCGATTGCTTGGGAAGAGTTAACAATTGTGCCGGGATTTTCTCTAAATCTTAAACCCACAGGAATATTAATCGCTAACAATGGCACTGCATTAGAATTAGCTGCACTAAATTCAAACCCATTATCAAAGAGAACGCCGCTACCAGTAGATCCAATAAATGAGCCGCGCAAATCTAACCGAGCATTGGGGCCAAAGACAATTCCTTTGGGGTTAATTAAAAACAAGTTACTGTTTCCCAAAACTCCCAGAGTTCCTAAAATATTAGAAGGGTTGCCACCAGTAACGCGGGTAAAAATATTCGCAATTCCGCTGGGATTGGCAAAATAGGCTCCCCGCCCTTCACGGATGTTAAATTCACGCAAGCTGTGAAATAGGTTAACGCCGCGAGTTGCACCGCCTTCTATTCTGTCCGAGGGTAAGTTGTTGATAGTATCGGTCACTGTCCGCGAACTTTCTGCACCCAAGCTGCTGTCTGGGATAATTTGAGCGACGGCGGGGAAAGGACACAGGAGTAAGAATGCAAAAAATAGGGCCCAAGATTGGCAGCGCATCTTTTAAGTCTGATTAATTTAGTATTAGGAAAATAGCAAGGGGTTAGCTAAAAGCTGAAGAGTACCTATTGAGGTACGCAAACACCCGTCGGTTTCGGACTGCGAAGAGATGCAACACCACCAGCATTATAGGCTACCAGCGTCACTTGTCCTCGATCGTCCATTACCCAACCTTGAGCGGGAATAATTTCTGTTGGTCGAATTTCTAGGGATGTTCTTTGACCTTCTACTTGCTGACTTCCACCTACCGCTGGTTCCACCCACGGAAACGGTTCTCCTGCGCTGCTGAGAACTTCATTAGGACTCGGTGGCAATCCCCCCCGCCCCGTCACAGTAAACTCGTTCTCGGCCCCTTCGATGCAGGGATTTGCAGCAATTAACGCAGCCGGATTGACCACATTTTGCGGCAGTTCCACTAAACCTTGAGCGGGATTCACTCCAACAGAACTAAATGTTACCGCCCCTTGCAAAGCCGCGCCGCCACTTTGGGAAATCGCGGCGATGTCGCTGCTAGGAATTAGAGAAGTAGGACTTACTTGCAACGCTGCAAATTCGCCGTCACTGAGCCCCAACCTGCTTCTGACTTGTTCGCGACTCGCTGCTGTAAAACCGAAGACATTGGGGACATTGATATTGACGCGGCCGCCGCCTGCAGTGCCGGCGTTGGCTGTAATGTCGCTGTTTTCTTGCGGGAGGGCGACAAGAATGTCGCTGTTGATGTTGATATTGCCACCGTCCGAAGTGCCTGCATCGGTGGTAATTCGGCTGTTGCGGCGCAATTGGATGTCTCGCGCTTGCAGGTTAATATTTGCCCCAGTACCCGATATAGTCGTGCCGTCAATCCTCGCTTTGTTGTCAAGGTTGATCGAATTTGCGACAATATTGATATTACCAGCGCGTCCGGTTCCCGTAGCCTGCACTGTCACTGTAGCTCCATCTCGGACAATTAGTCGATCGGCATTCAGATTCAACGAACCGGCATTTGCCGTAGCATTGGGATTAGTACCGAATGTCTTGCCCACCGAAGCATCAATTGTACTGACAAACAAACCATTATTTCCGCTGCCGCTGACTGAAATGCGATCGGCATTAACAGTAATATTCCCCACATCTCCATATCCCAAAGAGCTCGTAGAAACTATCCCCCCATCCCGCACAGTCAGGCTTGGCGTATCAATCCGAATATCCCCACCCCGACTAGAGCTCAAAGTTCCAGAAGTCAGCGCGCTAGCATTCTGAATTCCGCTGGTCAAAACTTGGGAAATACCTGAAATTTCTACTGACTCAGTAGCCCTAACAGTTAAATTTCCCGCCGGCCCCCCCTCCTGAGAAAACAAAAACCTGCCAACTAAAACACCCGTTCCTAAAGTAAAAGCAGAACCTCCCGAAAGAGTCAACCGCTTCGTATCAACGTTAATATTCCCCGCCCTTCCGTTAGAACCGATACTCAGCGTGCTGATGCCAGTTGACACAACAGTTTTCGGGCCGGTGTTAGACAATTCTACCGATTCAGCAGCTTTAATGTTGATATTCCCCGACGGGCCGCTGCTGTAACTTGTAGTACCCAGAAGAGAACCGTCGCGCATAATTAATCGATTGACATCAACACTAATACTTCCTCCCGCACCGGTACTTTCTTTCGCTGTCCCGTTGTTGATTCCAGAACCCACCATCTCAAAAGTATTGGCGCGAATGATTAAGTTTCCTCCCCTTCCAGCACCAAAAGTTATCCCGCTACCTACTACCCCATTGTTGAATAGCAGGCGGCCGGTGTCGATCGTAATATCCCCCCCCGAACCAGCGCCAGCACTAGCATTCAACAGCACAAATAGCGGGTCAAACGGGTCTGTAGTTCCCGATACCAAATATTTAATTGCAACCTGTTGATAGCCCTCAACTCCCAGCCCGCTCATTTCTACTGAATCAGCAGCCCGGAAGTTAATATGGCCTCCTGCACCATCTCCTAGAGTCAGGGTAGAAAATTGCGTTCCGTTTTCCACCCGCAACTTTTGAGCGCTGATATCGATACCTCTACCATCAATATTTCCCAGTGTCAGCGCATAAATTCGCGCACCGCTGAGGGCGACATTTCCACCTTTTAACTCTACTCTGCCACCACCAATTCCGCTGGTGTTAATCAGTGAGCCATCGGATATTTGAATATTGCCAAAGTTCTGAATATTGTCATAATTTAAAGTTAAATTTCCCTTTTCCTCCGCTGTCATTGCAAAATTAACTAAACCGGGACTCGTTGCGCTACCGAGTAAAATTTGTCCGCCGCTGGCGGTTAAATTGCCGCCTTGAAGTTGGATGTCGCCGCCAATCAGTGCTAAAGTTTGACCTGGTTCTACTGCTAAACCAACTCGATCGCTAATCGGGATGGGCACAGCAGAGGCTGGCAGGTTTACCTTTCCTAAAGCCGTCGATTGGTTGACAATTGCACCGGCATTGTCTCTAAATCTTAAACCAACGGGAATATTAACGGTTAACAGCGGGGATGTTTGCGGGTTTGTGCTGCTGAATTCAAAGCCGTTATTAAACACAATACTGTCAGCCGTTGAACCGATAAACGAACCGCGCAAATCTAACCGCGCATTCGGCCCGAATATAATTCCTTTTGGGTTAATTAAAAATAAGTTGCCGTTGCCTAAAACTCCCAGAGTCCCTAAAATATTTGAGGGGTTGCCGCCCGTAACGCGGGTGAAGATGTTGGCAATTCCGCTGGGATTTTCAAAATAAGCTCCCCGCCCTTCACGGATGTTAAATTCGCGCCAACTGTGAAATAGGTTAACACCACGAGTTGCGCCGCCAGTGATTCTATCTGAGGGTAAGTTGTTGATTGTATCGGGAACAGTGCGCGAACTTTCCGGGCCCAGGGTATTATCGGGAATTATTTGGGCGAAGGTTTTCGAGGGAAATAGCAATAAGAAAACAAACAGTAGGCCGGAAGACAGGCGAGACATACCTTAAATCCTGTTATATAAATAATATCGTTTCCGGTTCCATCAGAATTATATATTTGGATTATATCAGTGCGATCGCCCCAGTGCTCGATCGGCTCTCTTTCACCCCTAAAGTGGACTTTTCCCAAATATAATCAAGATAGCTTTTTTTAGTGCGACGGCTGAGGAAATCTGTTTCTGTTTAAATATGTGTGTAGAATATGCGTCCAAATGTTGACTCTCAGAAGATAGAACGATTGATGCAAGTCTTGGGTAGAGAAGCTCAGGGTTCAGGCTGCATTTATTTTACGGGTGGTGCTAGTGCCCTACTGATTGGATGGCGGAGTTCCACAGTTGATATCGATATTCGTCTAGATCCTGAACCCCCAGGCATCTTTCAAGCGATAGCCAAAATCAAACAAGAATTGAACATCAATATCGAACTAGCTTCCCCACAAGATTTCTTGCCCCCACTTCCGGGCTGGCGTGACAGGAGCATCTTCATTGGCAAACACGGTCAAATCTCGTTTTATCACTATGACTTTACAGCCCAAGCGCTCTCCAAACTATCCAGGGGATTTGACCGTGACATTAAAGATGTTCAAGCCATGTATGAAAATAAATTATTTTTCTTAGAAGAACTACGTGAGAGCTTTGAAGCCATTGCACCCGAATTAATACGATTTCCCTCTCTTAATCCTGATGTGCTTAGAAGCAAAGTTGAGAACTTCATCGAACGTTTTGAAAGTAACTCAGAGGAGGAACAGTCATGAGCTTGAATGAGTTGCCGGGAGCGGAGCTAATTCTACCTGGATTGGACGAGCTTCATCATGGTAAGACGAATACAGTTGGGTCATTGTTAGTCGCGATCGCAGCAACGCGCCTAGCCGAAGCGGGCTTAGATGTTCCTAAAGATCGTCTAGCAGCAGAGCCAGAACTGACCCTGTATGCTCTTCTTGAAGATGAACGGGATGATGCTTACCTCTATTACAATGCTTTGCTGAATCGCCTGAATAGCTTTTGCAACGCACTTGAACTTGGTTATATGTATAAGCTATGAGAATGGGATTACGCTATTTCAAAAAACTTTTGCGCGATCGTATTAAAAACAAGATTGACAACCTTGCCAGATCCGCAGCCATAGGCTAAGATTTTGCAAAGGTCGAGAACACGATCGCGATAATTCTAACTATGAACTACCGAAACCACATCACGATCGAACCAAATAAACGCGGTGGTAAGCCTTGTGTACGCGGCTTGCGAATTACGGTTTATGAAGTGCTTGAGTACCTAGCTTCCGAGATGACCGAAGCAGAAATTCAAGGGTGATTTTCCCGATCTGACGCGAGAAGATTTAAAAGCCAGCATAGCTTATGCTGCTGACCGCGAGCGTCGGTTTATGACTGCGACCTTATCCGCATGAAATTACTTTTATAAGTTAGCCGTCAATTTTAATCTTTGGACTATTCATGAAAATCTTAACGAAATCTATTCTCTTCCTTGTGCTATTTACCAATCCGGTGCTAGCTAACGAGCTAAACAAAGCTGAAAAAGTGTTTGCTAACTATCAATCGCTTGAGCGCGCATTTGATCCAGCCGTAGCTGATCTTTACTGCGACACAGCACTGATTCGCAATGTGCGGACTTACCCAGGTGGGAGGCAGCGAACCCTGGAGTTTCCAGCACCGAAATATAAAGACCTAATTCGTGCAGTCATGCCCGTTGCAAAGGCCCGTGGTGACTATAGCACCTACTCTAAAATTGTTTATTCACTTGAAGGCAAGAGTGTACGCATTACTGCTACACGCTACTCTGTTCTGAAAAATTACTCAAGCACAATTTCGCTGCTAGTTGGAAAATGTAACAACGGTCAAACCGGAGTGCTTGAAGAAATTAGCCAGTCGCGGCCTTGACGGCTAACAATTCGTTCAAGCCGACCCCGCAGCGCGGTCGCTTAACTCAGGCGTTATCTGGTAAACACTGCCTGACCTTGGAGATGATTCGGAAGCTCTATCGAGTGTCAAATCAAAGCCCCTAACGCTTTCAATGTCGCTTTTTGAGCATTCGTCAATTCCGCCCGGCCTCGAATATTCATGCCTTCATACAGCCGATCGCCCATCAACGTCCTAATACAACATCCTGTCAGGATATCCCACAGTTTAATCGTGCGATCGAGGCCGCCACTTAATAAAATTTGACCGTCAGCGCTAAAGATGAAAGTGTTGGGCTCTAGCGTTGCGTAGGGTTCGATCGCACTCAACCCAACCTACAATTTAAAACGGAAAATAATTGATTCTAAAGTAGATGCCTTTTTCCTGCAAAGTTCGATCGCCCGATCGAGCATTGATCAAAGGAATACCATAGTCTAAACGCACATTCAACCGATCGCCCATCTGCCAAACTAAGCCCAAACCCGCACCCAGCAGTTTATCCGAGTCAGGATTCGGCTTTTCCTCCGAATGGTTCCACCCTACCCCAAAATCGATAAACGGAGCGACTTGCAACAAACCTTGGACTTCCGGGACACGCCAAACCGGGATTCGCACTTCAGCAGACGCGATCGCACCGCTATCAGTTAACAGCAAATCTTGGCGGTATCCGCGCACGCTTTGAACGCCACCGATCCCAATTTGTTCGAGGGAAAGCAGGGGGCGATCGGCTAACTGAATGTCGGAACGCACTATCAGCAAGGTTTCGGGCGCTAGCAGCCGCACGTATTGCGCTTGTCCGCGCCACGCCAGAAAGTGGCTGTCGGGCCCGCTATCGTTCGCAGTCGCGCCCAAAAAATTAGTGCCGAGGGAAAACTGCGATCGCGCCGCGAACACTTGGCTGGAACTCCGCTGCACGTATTCCTGAAAAAAGCGCACAGCCGAAACCCGGGTTTCGCCGCGCTCATTTGCTCCCGCCGAAAGCGCAAATCGTTTCCCTGACAGGAATGTATCGCTTTCTTGCCGCGAAAAACTCAGTCCCAAAGCCAAAGTGCGATCGGGCTTTTCGACAATCGGCTGACGGTAAGTTAACTCGTAAGTGCGCGATTTCCCCTCGATTTGGGCAGCATCAAACGGTTCCTCGATGATATTGGTGCTAGCAGCACTCGCAGCGAACCCAATCGTGCCGTTGCGCGCGTTGACGGGGACTGTGTAGCTGCCGTTGAATTCATTGCTGCCGTCGGTGTTAGCATAAGATACCTCTAATCCGTCGCCCAAACCGAGCAAATTTGCTTGATTGATGCGGATACCGCGCCGAAAACTGCCGACGCTGGGCGATCGATTGTTGTCTGCGAACACTTCAGCGCTAAAGCTGTCTGCTTCTTTTACGCGCACTTCTAAGCGGCTGTTTTCCGGGCGGCTTCCGGCTTGCAATTCGGCGGAAATATTGCCAATTAAGGGGTCGAGTTGCAGCATTTGCAAGGCTTCCAGCAGGCTATCGCGATTCAGGGGGCGTCTGGTAGCCCGTTCTAGGCGCGATCGCACGTAATTTGAATTTAAGCGTCTGTTTCCAGTAATCACAATTTCATCTAATCCGCCTTCTACAATCCGAATTTTCACCACACCTCCTTCTCTCGGAAAGGTTTGGTTGGCGGGAATTACAGCGCCGGAATTGATGTATCCTGCCGCTACATATTTTTGAGTGACGGCTGCTTCGGCTGCGATCAGTTCGGCAAAGGTGATTTCGCGACCGGCAAACTGTTGCGTAACTTCTGCGAGTTCGCGATCGCTAAAAGCTGTGTTGCCCTCAAATTCAAAGCGATCGACCTTAATTGTACCCAGAATGCCTGGTCTAATTTCGCTTTCAACTGGTGTTGGCTGGGTGGGTTGGAGGGGAGACGGCGCAGGGGGTTGCGGCGGCTCAGGAGGTGGTAATTCTGGTTCTCGCGGCAAAATTGGGTTGGGCAGTTGGGCTAGTTGCGAGGTTCGATCGATACCCAAATCAATTTTTTGTGGGTCAATATTTTCTTCTAGTTTTTGATCGGAGTTAAAAAGCTCGGTTTCTTGAGTTTTTGTGCTGAAAGTGCGATCGGCTGAATTTGCCGCTTCCGACTCTAAGTCGGGGATTTCCGCAAATGGGGATAAGGGTAGAGTTGTCGCCAAAGCCGATCGTTCTGACTCTGTGGGTAACTGCGTTTGCTCGTCTTTTATCGGCAAGTCTTCGCGTTTGTCAAGATTAGTATCGGGAAGGAAAGCTCGATCGCCTCCGCTGCTAACTGCGGCCAAATCCTCAACATTTGAGGCCAAAATTTCAACTGTGCTAGCGGATGTTTTGGCTGGTTTTCCCAACAAAACTAACCCAAAAATACCAGCGAATAAAAATAGTTTTTGCGATCGACAAGCCATAGAATCTAATTATCTCGAATAATTGGGTGAAAATATTTTCCGCAATAGAGCACCCTCAAGTAAAAATCAATCTTAACAGCAAAAAAAGGAAACAGCCGTCCCAGCCAACAGTTTCGGCGACGGCTACAAACCAAAAGGTCGATCGACGGCTGTTCATTTCCCAAGACTTACGCACCAACTGGCTTATTATCCGAAAAAATATCGTGTAAGTCGATCGTAAACAGTAAAAAAAAGCCGATATTTTGGGTTGCAAAACCTACGCTTTCATGCTAAGGTCGCAACCAGAACAGTCCTGCACGCCACGGTAAACCAGAAACCGGGTTGTGTCCGAAAAGACGCGCTACAACTGGGAGCTGGCACCATTCTCAATAATTTTTTTATGAAGAGGCAAGATGCCTGTTCCACAAGAGATAAATTTTCTTGTGGAACAGGCATCTTGCCTGTTCTTAATAATAGTGCAAGATGTGAGTTACAACCCGCAAAGCCACTAAAAAACCCGGTTTCTTTGATTTTGGTGCATCATACCAAATCCGACTTTAATACCAGGGCTGTTTCATTCTCAAGAAAACGATGATTTTGTAGGGGGTAGTGCTACCCCTACTCCCCGTGCCTACCCTCCTCATCCACCCACGATTTTGTATCTGTTTCAGGAATTGGGGCAGCCACGGGGGGCGGCCCCTACAAGAGAATGAAACAGCCCTGCTTTAATACCCCTTTTATTATTGAGTCCGCGTCTACCCACTTCCTGTGCGTAGACGCCGTTTCAAGCGCCAAGCCTGATCAAGGGGATTTGTAACTTTGAATTATGCAGAGCGGCCCGCACCAGCCGCAGCACCCATTTGAGCCCCGTCAGTCAATCCCACCAACTTAGCACTCAACTCCCACATCCGCTCGCCTTTTTCATCATCGCGGGCCTGGGGAGAAACCTTTTGCACAAAAGACTTACCATCTTTTTTCTGGCGGTTCCCCCAACTCCAATAAGCCCCAGATTGCTTGTATTCGGGATCAGCAACCACCATCGCCAGCCTTTCCCCCGCCAACTCCTGCGACACGTAACCCCCGGTGATATTCTTCTGAAACAGCGGGAACAGCTTCTGAAATAGGGGATAGTGATTGCGGAACAGCGGCGTATCCGCGACGCATCCCGGATACAGCGAAGTGAAAGTAATCCCCGTGGATTCGTGAAAGCGGCGGTGCAATTCCCGCATCGTCAGCACGTTGCAAACTTTGCTATCTTTGTAAGCCTTGACCGGTTCAAACTTCTTGCCATCAACCATCGAAATCGGGTCTTTGAAACCCGCTTCAAAACCCTCAAACTTGCCTAAATCCGGGCGCGGCGGAATCTTCCCGCCCAACTCGTCTGGATTGTGAGTCACGGTTCCCAAAATCACGATTCTCGCATCGGAATAATAGGAAGGCTTCATATTTTCCATCATCAGGTTGCACAGCAGGAAATGACCCAAGTGATTGGTAGTCATCGTCAACTCATAACCCTCCGGGCTCCGCAGCGGTTCCTTAATCAAAGGCATATAAATGGCCGCGTTGCACACCAAAGCGTCCAGAGGCCTGCCGCTGGCCTTAAATGCGCGAGCAAACCGGCGCACGCTCTCCAAATCGCCCAAGTCAATCTCCATGATGGAGAAACTGCCTTCAGGTATACCCAACTCGCGGGCGGCGTCTCCGGCTTTTCGCACGTCCCGACAGGCCATGACTACGTGCCATCCCTTGTCTGCGAGAGCTTTCGCGCCGTACAAACCGACGCCGGAGGAAGCGCCGGTGATGATAACCGTTGATTTGTGATTTTGTGCCATCTTGTTAAAAGCGCTTCCGCTATTGATTATTTTCAGGCACTCAAACCCTGAGCTAGCAGCTTGGATGTTTTAAAGTACCCTATGGTTATTAGGATATGGGGAAACGTTCTCGATCTCAACCGGCGATGACAATTAAATATCGCTTCAACTCCCACTCCTACTTTGGTGAATTAACCATAAATCCTGTTGGGGCGAGTTGACCATTATCTATGATTGACATACTCGGTATTGATAAACCCGCCCCAACCAACTCAATTAAGAAATAGCCGCCGATTCCTGATATCTAGGGAAATCGATATAACCTTCAGGCTCAAAAGAATACCAGACGCCGACTTCAGCAGGCGGATTGAGCGGCCAACCATTAGTAAAACGCTCTACCAAGTCAGGATTGCTGATAAAATCTCGACCAAAAGCAATTAAATCCGCAACTTTGCTGCTCAGGGCCGTTTCAGCCTGTTCTTGAGTATATCCGCAGTTGCCGACGAGCGGCCCTGCAAACACATCGCGAAACTCTCCTATCATCATCGGTGTTCCCAATTCATGAAAGCCAAAAGCTAGACCGTCCACCAAGTGAAGGTAAGCTAAATCATAGGCATTTAACTGCTTCGCGAAATACAGAAAATCTTCGCGGTAACTGGGAGAACCCATGTCATTGAAAACACCGTTGGGAGAAAGTCTAACTCCCACTTTGTTTGCCGGAAATACTGTGATAATCGCCTCTACAATTTCCTTAAGAAAACGGTAGCGATTTTCAACTGTGCCGCCATAGGAATCAGTGCGGTGATTGGTTTTTGTTTGGAGGAACGTGTCAATGAGATAGCCGTTTGCCGCGTGAATTTCTACACCGTCAAAACCTGCCATTTTAGCTCGTTCTGCCGCCTTGCGATAATCTTCTACAACCAGGGAGATTTCATCGGTTTCTAGAGCGCGGGGAGTTTCGTAGGGTTGTTTGCCTAGAGGGGTATGAATGCCTTCTCCGTTTATTTTGATGGCAGAGGCTGCAACTGGCAATTGATTGTTTTGATGAAAACTGCTGTGGGAAGCTCGTCCGCAGTGCCAAAGCTGCATGAAAATCGGCGTTTCGTGGGCATGAACCGCAGTCACAACTTGTTTCCAAGCTTCGCCTTGTTCGTCTGAATAAATACCGGGTGTATTGAGCCAACCATTAGCTTGAGTAGAAACCACTGTGGCTTCTGTAATGATTAAACCAGCGGAGGCTCGCTGAGTGTAATACTCTGCCATCAAGGCGTTGGGCATCCGCGCTTCACCGGCTCTGGCTCTCGTCATGGGTGCCATGAGTACCCGGTTTTTTAAGGGTAAATCTCCGATTTTGAAGGGGCTTAGTAGGAGTGGAGAAGTTGTTTGAGTGGTCATAATTTTGAGGTTTTCTCAACAGAAGAGTCTGGGAAATCACATTTAGCAACGGCCGGTGTTATGCTCCCAGGCGCAAGACATCCAAGGGTCGCCAAAATGTAAGCAATCAAACTCATCAAGCTGTTTACGATTTTGACTTTTTAGCCAAGACTCTTCTTTGTTCAATTTTGTTAAACTCTGGAGAGTATGGCGGTAAATATAATAGTCTACACCCTGCTGTTTGAATCAATTCCTGAATCGGAGCACTTTTATCAAATGTGAGATTATCGATGAGCACCACCTCTGCTGTGAGTGTTGGAAGTAAATTTGTTTCCGGCGAAGAAGGAGTCAGGAGTCAGGAGTCAGGAGTCAGGAGAAGAATACCCTCTTTCCTCCTGTCTCCTCCTCTGCTGAATACTGCTGAATACTTCCGAAAGTTTCAATCCCTGGTAGGGTTTTAGGTTGTTTTCGGCTGGAGGGCGTCGCGCCTAGCATTTAGTGCTTTAGGATTGGGCGGTTTCAATCCCTGGTAGGGTTTTAGGTTGTTTTCGGCTAGCTTCTAGGTATATTCCTAATTCATCATCTGGGTCGTTTCAATCCCTGGTAGGGTTTTAGGTTGTTTTCGGCGCTGGAATCTCCATCTTTTCCCCAGTTTTGGGGTTCCGTTTCAATCCCTGGTAGGGTTTTAGGTTGTTTTCGGCAAAGATGCTATCATGGGTTTATTAAAAATACTTGTTTCAATCCCTGGTAGGGTTTTAGGTTGTTTTCGGCAGAAATTCAATAGTTACTAAAGGAGGGGGCTATGTTTCAATCCCTGGTAGGGTTTTAGGTTGTTTTCGGCGTATTGATGAGGCAAGCTATGTTTTTATTCAAAGTTTCAATCCCTGGTAGGGTTTTAGGTTGTTTTCGGCGCACAGCCTATAACAGACACCACGCCAAGATTAGAGCGGTTTCAATCCCTGGTAGGGTTTTAGGTTGTTTTCGGCCAAACACGTCTTTATCGCCTGAAAATCTTTCTACGTTTCAATCCCTGGTAGGGTTTTAGGTTGTTTTCGGCGAACGCGACCTGGAAGAAATTATTGCCGAAGCCGAGTTTCAATCCCTGGTAGGGTTTTAGGTTGTTTTCGGCTCATCTGCTTTGGCGGTGGTCGATCATGTCGCCACATTAGAGTTTCAATCCCTGGTAGGGTTTTAGGTTGTTTTCGGCTTATAACACTAAAACATCATGAATATAGCATTAAGTTTCAATCCCTGGTAGGGTTTTAGGTTGTTTTCGGCTCGACACAGCGGCGAATCCCGAAACACACCCACCAAACGGTTTCAATCCCTGGTAGGGTTTTAGGTTGTTTTCGGCTTGACCCTGATGCAATTTCTAGAGTTGCAGATTTACTCAGTTTCAATCCCTGGTAGGGTTTTAGGTTGTTTTCGGCTCTCGCTTCCCCTGATGCTGATGTGGAAGAAGGTTTCAATCCCTGGTAGGGTTTTAGGTTGTTTTCGGCGTAATCCCTTCCTCTCTCAAGCTTTGGGCTGCTACTAGGTTTCAATCCCTGGTAGGGTTTTAGGTTGTTTTCGGCCCAAATAGAGGAGCTAAAGATTAAGCAATGAGAGGTTTCAATCCCTGGTAGGGTTTTAGGTTGTTTTCGGCTACCGTCGGCGGCGAGATAGTTTTGCAGCGGGTAAATCTGTTTCAATCCCTGGTAGGGTTTTAGGTTGTTTTCGGCTCCATACCTAGCTCAGAGGGCGGTACGGATACTCGGTTTCAATCCCTGGTAGGGTTTTAGGTTGTTTTCGGCGTGATACGCGATCGTCATCGTCGGCAAACTTGGAGTTTCAATCCCTGGTAGGGTTTTAGGTTGTTTTCGGCATAATCGTGACTCACACCCGCACTCTAGCAGGTTTGGGAGTTTCAATCCCTGGTAGGGTTTTAGGTTGTTTTCGGCCCAAATATGAATTCAGATCCATTTCTCCGTTCAAGGTTTCAATCCCTGGTAGGGTTTTAGGTTGTTTTCGGCGCTAATAAGAAATAATCAGCGGTTTCTATTAGCTGTTTCAATCCCTGGTAGGGTTTTAGGTTGTTTTCGGCTCGGCAACTTACTCACGCAATACTTCATTTTTTAAGTTTCAATCCCTGGTAGGGTTTTAGGTTGTTTTCGGCGAATGAAATCTTGGATAGATACCGATTCTGGTAAAGTTTCAATCCCTGGTAGGGTTTTAGGTTGTTTTCGGCCAGACATTCTGCAAGCTGTGCAACAGCGCTGCGAAAGTTTCAATCCCTGGTAGGGTTTTAGGTTGTTTTCGGCTCCACGAGGAAAAAACAGGAAGCTTTACCGTCTATCCCGTTTCAATCCCTGGTAGGGTTTTAGGTTGTTTTCGGCCCATTAATCTTGATACCCGCGTCCCAGAATACCAAGTTTCAATCCCTGGTAGGGTTTTAGGTTGTTTTCGGCTCAATTTTTCGATTTTGTAAGTAACTGGAATCCTTAGTTTCAATCCCTGGTAGGGTTTTAGGTTGTTTTCGGCGGATACATGAATTTACGGAAATATGCACGGGAAGTTTCAATCCCTGGTAGGGTTTTAGGTTGTTTTCGGCTTTGCCGATCGGTCGTCAAGGGCGATCGGCTGCTAGTTTCAATCCCTGGTAGGGTTTTAGGTTGTTTTCGGCCCGCATCGACTGCTTAAAGCAGCTTGCCTACGATTGCGTTTCAATCCCTGGTAGGGTTTTAGGTTGTTTTCGGCTTCGATTGCAACCTCACCAATGATGAGGCCCGCACCTTTGGAGTTTCAATCCCTGGTAGGGTTTTAGGTTGTTTTCGGCCTCTTGACTGTGCTGAACCGTCATCTGAACCCACAGGTTTCAATCCCTGGTAGGGTTTTAGGTTGTTTTCGGCTCAAAAATTGGGAAGATTTGGAGTCACGGCACAAAGGTTTCAATCCCTGGTAGGGTTTTAGGTTGTTTTCGGCAAATCTTCCCGACCTCATAAAAGATCATGTCTTGTTTCAATCCCTGGTAGGGTTTTAGGTTGTTTTCGGCTCAGCAGCAATCTGAATGTCAGCTTTGCGTTCAAATTGTTTCAATCCCTGGTAGGGTTTTAGGTTGTTTTCGGCGCTACAGGAAACTGGGAGATGGGAGCAGAGAAGGAGTTTCAATCCCTGGTAGGGTTTTAGGTTGTTTTCGGCCTGAAACCCGCATTGACCTAACTACTTACCAGTGTAGTTTCAATCCCTGGTAGGGTTTTAGGTTGTTTTCGGCTCTTCATCCTCAGCAGTAGACCAACCAACCTCAAATAGGTTCAGTTTCAATCCCTGGTAGGGTTTTAGGTTGTTTTCGGCTTTTATATTGACCCAATAGAAGCCGAAAAGTACGTTTCAATCCCTGGTAGGGTTTTAGGTTGTTTTCGGCCCATCGGCTACCCCATCAGGTAGCCATTTTTTTGGTTTCAATCCCTGGTAGGGTTTTAGGTTGTTTTCGGCTATAGCGGGTTCTGAGTTTCCCAACTTTGAGCAGCATCGTAGGTTTCAATCCCTGGTAGGGTTTTAGGTTGTTTTCGGCCCAGCGGATGAAGCAATAAAGCGCTGTGGGATATTTTTGTTTCAATCCCTGGTAGGGTTTTAGGTTGTTTTCGGCGGGGCAAAAGGAGAAATCTGCTGGCGATATTGACGTTTCAATCCCTGGTAGGGTTTTAGGTTGTTTTCGGCTTTTTTAGTTTCAATTTCTTGCTTGATATCATCCAATTGTTTCAATCCCTGGTAGGGTTTTAGGTTGTTTTCGGCTTCCACTTCTGCACTCGCGGTGTCACGTTTTTTAAAGTTTCAATCCCTGGTAGGGTTTTAGGTTGTTTTCGGCTTATATAGCTTGATTTATCGTTACTCAGATAGCTCTTTAAGTTTCAATCCCTGGTAGGGTTTTAGGTTGTTTTCGGCTCATTAGATTTATGCGATCGCCTGCAAAGGCGAGGTTTCAATCCCTGGTAGGGTTTTAGGTTGTTTTCGGCCCAACTGCCACCACCTAAAACTTCAATCCTTTCGTTTCAATCCCTGGTAGGGTTTTAGGTTGTTTTCGGCACACATAAATCCCCTGTACTTAAACCTTTATTTGTTTCAATCCCTGGTAGGGTTTTAGGTTGTTTTCGGCGATTCTTCACTGGACTTTCAACGATACGTCAAAAGTTTCAATCCCTGGTAGGGTTTTAGGTTGTTTTCGGCAGGAGCTCGCGATGGCGGACGAATCCGAATCAATTACAAGTTTCAATCCCTGGTAGGGTTTTAGGTTGTTTTCGGCTTGATGGGTCCTGATGTTTCCATCGTGAGATATCAAAGCGTTTCAATCCCTGGTAGGGTTTTAGGTTGTTTTCGGCCCGACAACATTGTCGAACATGCGATCGTACTCGAAGTTTCAATCCCTGGTAGGGTTTTAGGTTGTTTTCGGCAAATCGCCCACAGCATCAGCCGACCGCACAAAAGTTTCAATCCCTGGTAGGGTTTTAGGTTGTTTTCGGCCGGCTGTGTATTAAAATCTTTCAAAGTCTAAGCACCAAAAGTTTCAATCCCTGGTAGGGTTTTAGGTTGTTTTCGGCTGCGAGTAGTTGAGTTGACCCCGCATTGTGCAGAGTTTCAATCCCTGGTAGGGTTTTAGGTTGTTTTCGGCTCTTGCTTTTTTAACTTTAGCAAACAATAGTTGGTTTCAATCCCTGGTAGGGTTTTAGGTTGTTTTCGGCCATTGAATGCTGCTTATAGTGCGATAGCGTTTTTAAGAGTTTCAATCCCTGGTAGGGTTTTAGGTTGTTTTCGGCTCGCAACGAGCTTGATATTCGCAATGAAAAAGGTTTCAATCCCTGGTAGGGTTTTAGGTTGTTTTCGGCCGTCAATTATCAACTCTGGCACTGTGACAGTTTTAGTTTCAATCCCTGGTAGGGTTTTAGGTTGTTTTCGGCTTATGAGCATCTACAATCAGTTTGGCGGGTGCGAGTGTTGGTTTCAATCCCTGGTAGGGTTTTAGGTTGTTTTCGGCTCGTTTCATCATTCATCTGATATCCGATTGCAATATTTTGTTTCAATCCCTGGTAGGGTTTTAGGTTGTTTTCGGCACAAAATCGAACTCGTAGTCCGCAAACAGCGCAATGGGTCGCTCGGGTTTCAATCCCTGGTAGGGTTTTAGGTTGTTTTCGGCAGCCGGAATCCCTCCATTGCAAATTTCTAAGTGGGTTGTTTCAATCCCTGGTAGGGTTTTAGGTTGTTTTCGGCTAAAATTCAAGTATTTAGATCGTCAAAGTAATGTTTCAATCCCTGGTAGGGTTTTAGGTTGTTTTCGGCTATTGTGGCATATTCTGATAGCCATTGCTCAATGTTTCAATCCCTGGTAGGGTTTTAGGTTGTTTTCGGCGCTAACTCTGGAATTGTTGACAAGCTTAAAATAGGTTTCAATCCCTGGTAGGGTTTTAGGTTGTTTTCGGCCTATCATTCCAGCTACTTCATGTGAATAGCATTGTTTCAATCCCTGGTAGGGTTTTAGGTTGTTTTCGGCTATTAAAGTTCCAGGTAATTGTTTCTGACTCAGAAGCCGTTTCAATCCCTGGTAGGGTTTTAGGTTGTTTTCGGCTAAGATAGCTCGTTCCTCAAACTCGGAGAGGATGAGGTTTCAATCCCTGGTAGGGTTTTAGGTTGTTTTCGGCATGCGCCGCGTCGCGGGGTATTATACGCCAGAGGAATTGAGTTTCAATCCCTGGTAGGGTTTTAGGTTGTTTTCGGCACCAGCAGCTATAGAGTTGTGTAGTTTTTCCGAAGTTTCAATCCCTGGTAGGGTTTTAGGTTGTTTTCGGCGGATTGCAGAATACTCGCAATTGCCGATAGTAACGTTTCAATCCCTGGTAGGGTTTTAGGTTGTTTTCGGCGCAGAGCTCCTACAAGAGGCGCTTTAGGTGGAAGTTTCAATCCCTGGTAGGGTTTTAGGTTGTTTTCGGCGCAAGGCTTTTGGAGCGAGGGTTTTAGGTGTCGCGTTTCAATCCCTGGTAGGGTTTTAGGTTGTTTTCGGCTACCGCGTGGTGTATGCACTGCTGACAAGTTTTTATCGTTTCAATCCCTGGTAGGGTTTTAGGTTGTTTTCGGCTTTGGGTATTTTCATTGTGTTCTGATTCGAGTTTTTCGTTTCAATCCCTGGTAGGGTTTTAGGTTGTTTTCGGCTTAACACTCTGTACTGACTGATTCTAGCAGTCTTGAGTGTTTCAATCCCTGGTAGGGTTTTAGGTTGTTTTCGGCCTATCAGAGAAGCGCGTCCTAGTGAAATACATCTCAAACGTTTCAATCCCTGGTAGGGTTTTAGGTTGTTTTCGGCGTTTATCTTTTCAAAGGAAATCCAGTTGTTTATGTTTCAATCCCTGGTAGGGTTTTAGGTTGTTTTCGGCGGCAATAAGGGCTTCTACCAGTAGGGTTATCAAGTGTTTCAATCCCTGGTAGGGTTTTAGGTTGTTTTCGGCATCAAGTACAAAGACAAAAGAATCGAAATCATTTTGTTTCAATCCCTGGTAGGGTTTTAGGTTGTTTTCGGCTCACACTCAACTTTGTGTGGTACAGCCAAAGCACGGCCGCTACGTTTCAATCCCTGGTAGGGTTTTAGGTTGTTTTCGGCCCGATTTGATGACCATGGCGAACTGGCTAACGGATCATGGTTTCAATCCCTGGTAGGGTTTTAGGTTGTTTTCGGCGGAATTCATCCGTTGCAGAAGCATTTTATTAAATTTTGGTTTCAATCCCTGGTAGGGTTTTAGGTTGTTTTCGGCTTCTGCTCCTCAACAAAATAGAGCTGGTTTAAAGTTTCAATCCCTGGTAGGGTTTTAGGTTGTTTTCGGCGCAAACCAATAATATCGCGCAATTCTCTAAATAGTTTCAATCCCTGGTAGGGTTTTAGGTTGTTTTCGGCTTCCCTATTGTATTAGCTGATTTTATTTCAAGGTACCGCCGAGTTTCAATCCCTGGTAGGGTTTTAGGTTGTTTTCGGCTCTTTAAAGGCTTCTGGGCTCCTCGGTCTGACGATTGAGCAAGGTTTCAATCCCTGGTAGGGTTTTAGGTTGTTTTCGGCAAATACAGGTTTTGTTTGGCTTTATGATGAGCTGTTTCAATCCCTGGTAGGGTTTTAGGTTGTTTTCGGCCAGATGTTACGGTGAGCTTTGAGAGTACATTAGGTTTCAATCCCTGGTAGGGTTTTAGGTTGTTTTCGGCGCGCGTGTAGGTGCATGGATGATGGCTAACAGTTTAGTTTCAATCCCTGGTAGGGTTTTAGGTTGTTTTCGGCAGCGCTCTACACAAGGATTCCAAGGTTTCCCATGCGTTTCAATCCCTGGTAGGGTTTTAGGTTGTTTTCGGCGCATTCTATGCGAGATGTACTCGATGAAGTCGAAAGTTTCAATCCCTGGTAGGGTTTTAGGTTGTTTTCGGCTATCAGGGGTATCGTGGGAGATATAAGGGTTGATTATTGTTTCAATCCCTGGTAGGGTTTTAGGTTGTTTTCGGCCGCCCGTTCCAGAAGCCTTGCTGTATTTGGTTTTCAAGGTGCAGTTCCGTGAATCTCAAACAAAAGTACCATTCCAGCCTGCGGCTTGTCAATACCCAAATTTCCATACTCCCTCCAAAAGCTTATCCTGTAAAGCTTACAGACTTTCCGTGAAGGTTTTTTTTAGACTGGGGGCATCAAACTCTTGCTGGACATGTGTTTGAGCCGAAAAATTTGATACCCCGATTTTAACACCTACCCATTCACGGAAACTAAGCAAAAAATATTGTGCGATCTGCAGGCACTACCCCACCAATACGTTCGATCTTACCCTGACAGCAAGCGCACAGCGGGAAAAACAAAATACTGTCTTCGTTGGGTTTGATGAGTTTGTTCAGGCGCGATCGCAACTTTGCATACTGAGTCTCGCTCAAATCAGCACACTCAAACACACTGTACTGCATCCACTGCCCGTAAGACTTGAGCATTTTGTGAATCTTTGTCCGGCGCTTGTCTTCCGAAATATCGTAAGAAATCAGAATGTGCATATCTAGTACAAAACTAAAGGTGGATATTTGTCAATTTCGCCCATCAAATATTTCGCCAACAGCCGCCCTTGAATTTCAAAAGCTTCTTGATAGGTACACTTGCGTTTCAAAACAGGATGCTTAAACTCAGACTGCTTTTTCTTTTCATACAACTTCAGAAACTCTTTCCGTGCCGTTTCCGACAGTCGCACCACATTACTCAGCGGTTCCACAGTAAAATCATTCGGCGTCAGAATCCGGCGGTTAATCGCATTCAAAATGATACTGTCTGCTACCAAAGGGCGGAACTCTTCCATCAAATCAAATGCTAAACCCACGCGGCCGTAGCGCTGCATATGAAGGTATCCTAAATAAGGGTCAAATCCCACAATATTAATCGCACTTTGCACGTCGTGACGCAGCAGCGTGTAAGCAAAATTCATCAAAGAATTCACCGGATCGGTAGCAGGGCGGTGTCGCGGTTGAAACACAAAGCCTTCCGCGCGAATTAATTGGTTAAAAACTCCGAAATACGCGGCACTACCAGCCCCCTCGTGCCCGCGCAAAGAGTCAATATTGTCAGTTTTGTCAAGTTTGGCGATCGCATTGGAAATCTGCATAATTGCCGATGCTAAATTTAGTTCGGAATGTTCCCGCTGAGTTTGAGATAAACTGCTGCGATAATTCTTCAATTTTCCGCGAATAAAACCCCGGACAACATGAATAGCTTGGGAAGTTTCCCCCGCCGCTTTCCACTGAGCATTGCGAACGAAAATGTTTTTACTTAATTCCGGTTCTAGCTTACCCAAATAGTGACCAGTATCGGTGATAAAAGTCAGAGGAATTTTCCGTTGTAGCAATTCTGCGATCGCCGCCGGAGAAATAGTCGCCCGTCCCAAAATCACCACTCCATCTAAATGAATCAAAGGCACATCCTGTAAGATTTGATTTTTTGCCTTGACATTGAGGCGTTCATCTGTTTTCCCAATAAACACATCATCTTGATTGATATACAGTGTCCCCATGATTGACTCCTAAATTTGTAGTTTGGATTAATTAGCTTCTTGATAGCGCAGGACTTTATCAGCAGCTTGCGGCAAACATTGCTGATAAAGGCTGCAACCTTGACAGCGTTTGGTATAATTAGGTCGAGGCATTGTGCCTGTTTGCAGCAAAAATTGGATAGCGGTGATGGTGGCGATCGCATCCTGTCTCAATTGCTCAGAAATCTCCACTAATTGCCGCTGATGCGATTGCGCGTAATACACATATCCAGTCGCAATAGTTTTCCCCGTCATCTCCTCCAAACAAAGCGCTTGAGCGCAAACTTGCAACTCATCATTATCCCATTCCCCCTTCCGTCCCCGCTTGTATTCCACGGGGTAAATCTTACCATCAGCCGACTCAATCAAATCCGATTTACCAATCAGTTTGTAGCGCTCGGATTTCAGCCAAATCGCCCGCACCTGCCAAGTTTCATTGCGGTTAATTTCGCTCATCGTGTGAACGCGATCGTGCAAACTTGTCCCTTCAATGGTATACTGATTATCGGTGAATTCTCCCGCACAAGACATTCGCCAACAGCGGTGAGGACAGTAAGAATACTGGTTGAGAGTTGCGATCGAAATGTAATCAGAATCGTTCATTTTTTTGATGGTTTGTAGGAAATTAGTAATTGGAATTAGCAACAGGCAAGATGCCTGTTCCACAAGAGTTTAGTGTTATTGTGGGGAGTAGGGGTTGGGCATCTTGCCCGCCTTGGAATTCCGGTATCTTGCCCGCCCTCAAAATCTCTTTAACTCTTATTAACAACAATCCGCCTAGTCATTCCCATCCCCATCGGAGTTTTCCTCCCCACCCCGCAGTAAACAGCAAAATCAGCCAAAGCATTAATTTGCTTAATCGCTAAAGGCTCGACATCTCCCAAAATCCGATAACTAACCTCCCCAACCATGCCAACAAAATCGCTTTGATAGTTTGTCAATTTTTCACTGCGGATATTGACAAATGTCGAAAAAAGTGCATCGAAGGAAAGATCGGGAAGTGCGATCGGGCTGTACTTATTCCAGCGACTGAGGAGACTATTAAAAACGCAGTCTCTAGTAGGAATCACTGAATCAAATTTGCCCTGTCGAAAGGTAGTAGGAGTCGCAAAACTGAAGGCAATTAAGCGATTAGTTTCAGAAGCGCGATCGTACAATTGAGAGTAATCGCAAGCATTAGCCCAAGGCTGATCTACTTGGGGCGTTCCGAGAATCTTAGTAATCATCAAATCTGCGGGTCCGAGATGCCACGGCTTCGACGGATTGAGGTTCAGCCAAAGATTAGTTAACTTGCCAAATAAAGTGTCATCAAGCAGAGTAATTCGCCACCAACAGAGGGTGTGTTCTGGAATCGATTCTGTGTGTTCCCATTGGAGGAAATGGTGTTTTTTGAAAGGGCATTTTTTAGTTTGCAAAGGGCTGAGGGTGAAGGATTTTTGGGCGGCGGCATCGTGGAGGCGATCGCCGAGTTTTTTGTCAACCGAACTCACGAGGGTGAGGAAGAGGGCGTGCAGGTGTCTGCCGGTGAGGTATCCGGGGGGAATTGGGGCCAGGGGGAGGATGTTGAGGACTAGGCTGTGTGGCATATTTGGTTAATGGTTGGTGATTGTTGAAAGCGTTGCAGACCACCAGGAAATGATATGATTTGCGATCGATTACCGATAATATTGTAGGGGCGGGTTTACCAACAATATCTGCCAATAATTGACAATCTCAAAAACCCGCCCCGGTCGGGGTATTACGGTCAAGCCAAGGGATATAATATGATAAGATATGGGAACGATCGACCATAATTGAAGATCGGGGCGGGTTTACAGAATCTCTCGTTTTTATTACAGATATTGGTGAACCCGCCCCTACAGGAATTATGGTAAATTGCTCGTTCCCAGGTTCTACCTGGGAACGCATTTCTAGAGGCTCTGCCTCCTATTAATCTGCCCGAAAGCGGTATTCCATACAAGCGGGAATTTTGAGTGGCTCAAACTCGTAATATCGCCCTAGCATTTTGACATTTTGGATGAGGCTAACCGGAGGCATATTAACCACATCGTAGCTAATCACTTGATGGGAAAACATCACATCTAAAGGATTTAGCAGATAGGGAAAATTTAAGTTAGCTTCAGAAGTCGAGCGCTTCACTTCCTTCTGTTCTACGATTTCGACTGCTGCTTTGCTCATCCACTTTCCCAACCGTATCCACTTTGCCAGTTTCAGAGACTTCTCTGAGATTATGAAAAACTCAAATTTGCTTTCCGGCGCAATTTCTTTGGTTCTGCCAAAACTAGGGATATTTTTCTGAGTTTTCTCCATCTCAACGTGATAGTTATTGTTGGCATATTTCCAAGTGTTGAGAGTAGAGGAGTGAGAAATAGATCGCCCCGGAGTAACATAAATCCCCTGTTGGTTGAGCGCCGTTAAATGCGGCTCGTATTTAGGAACTTGTTCGGGACAGAAATAGCGATAGGAATGTTCTTCAGAAACGGTGGTGGAATAGATTTCGCTATCCACCAAACCGAGGGCATAACAAAGCGCGTAATTGTGAATTACCGGCTCAGTTTCGTAAAGTCTCCCTATCTCGCGAGTTGCAAAATAAAGGCTATCGTGCAACTCGATTTGACAGCGGTAAATAAAAGCCATTGTTGTTACTCCGCTGCTGCTGTAGCTCCTGCCTTACCCTTGATATGCTTCTTCGCGTAAGCTTTAGCCTCGTCATCGGCTTTCTTTAAAATTGCTTTGAGCGTTGTCTCATTACTCGTCAGAGCCTTAACTTCTTTGAGAAGAGCATCAAATTCTTCATTGATGAAAGGAATTTTTACAATCGGTTCGTCATCCAACAGAGATTGAATAGCAGTCTTAGCGTGCTCCATCACATCATCTTCATCTAACGGGTCAAGAGATTGCAGAACTTCATCAGGAAACAGGTCGTAGATTGCCTGAGTCCAACGGAGGTTACTCGTGATTTCGCCATCGGCAAAAACAACACCAATCAATTCATTACGCATCGTGCCTGTACGAGTGGTTTGTGCACCGTAGCGACTGGTACGCAGGATGTTATTGAAGACATATAGAAAGCCTGCCTCAGTAGCATCTTTTAGAGTGATAATGCTCGGAAAGAATACCTGTGGTCGGATGTGATCTTGTTGATTAATTCTGGCTGTAGTTGTACCAATTTCTCCATCTAACTTGCCCTTATCTTTGCCTTTTGGTAATTCTTTCATCTCTCCCTTCGCTGCCATTGTGCCATTTTCGTAGGGGGCATTAAGCGTAAAGGTTTCATGAGAATCATCAAAGGGTGTGATTGAGTATGCAGTATCAACCACCACCTTAGATTTTTCCGATCCAGAATCACCAATAGCAAAGCCATAGATAATGCAATCGGGGTTATCCATTGCAAATCGGACGTTGTACTCGCACTCTTGTGCGGTCATAAATCCATAATTGCGAAGCAATTCCCGACCCACTAGGCGTTCCGGGGTAGATTGTTTGCGCTTGAACATCGTCAGACGGCTGATCGGAGCGCGATTCTCGCGTTTTATTCCCGCCCTCACTCTCGCCTTATTAAGTTCTTGGTCTGTTTGAAATAAGGGATAGGATTCGGTGACACGAATAGTCAAGAAATGGATATATTTTCCCATTGGTTTGTAGGGAATTTCATTTTGGAAGCATTTGGTTTGGTCAACATTTTTCAAAAAAGTCATTGTTTGTCTCCAGTTAGGTTTTGTACATTAAGTCGGGTGAGTTGCAAAGCTAGCTAGTTACTCATCATTTTTAGCATCATTATCTTCAAAATCCTTATCACTTGCTAGCTTTTTACTTGCACGATTTTCCTTATCGCTTTCCAGGCGATAAAGGAACTCGCAAGTATCTCGAATGAGGTTGAGTTGACGACCAGCTAAACGAGCGCGATCGCCTGCAAAAGACTTTTCAAACACTTCAATAACAAAGTAATTCGCAAAGTCCATAATTGCCTCGCGTTCCTCATCCCGTTTAGCAATCACCCAACGTCCCTCCGCGGTAGAGTTATGCACTCGCTCCATCAGTTTAAAGATTTTAGCAGCTACAGTTTGGACTAAATTAAATCCTCCCTCCTTATATGCTTTGAGAATTACATCTGCAGCTTCATCAATTGGCTTGAGAATTGCATTTGATTTGGTCGGTTTTCCGGGAGTCGATTTAGCCCGGTAGAACTTGCGATAAAGTTCGGTAAGTTTTTTCGGATGATTCAAGGGTGATGCTGCTTCCACAATTAAGTCCTTCCATTCAGGTTTATAGGTAACGTAGTGGTCAAAACAAGGGTAAAATGAGTGAGCATAAAGCTTAATTTTACTCAAACTTGGTGCATCGAGTTTTTGCTTACGAACCCAATTATTTAAGTAAGCAAAAACATAAAGCGGGCTAGTTTCAAAATCTTTTGCGAGTTCGCTCAGTTTGCCCCAATTGGCATCGTATCCAGATTTTCCCTGCTTAGCATTCACATCTAAATGAATTGCATAAGCAGCAGTCAAAGCATTTAAAGGTGCAGGGTATTTTTTGCCGTTTTCCTCCCATCCTTCTAAGATATAGTCGAGACGAAAGCGATCGCGCTTCGTCAAAACCCGAAAAGCTGGCGGTGCACTGTCTAAAAATACGCTTTCCTCAAACTCAGCACCGTCATTAAATGGCGGGATTGGCGACTCCGAAACCACAGTTTTGACATCCAGAATCATGGGAAATGCAAATGCCAACCAAGCTGGCATAATCCAAGATTCTGTATCAGTTATTTTTTTATCTTTCCCTTTCTTTTCAGGAGGCAAAGCCATAAAATAAAAGGTCAGCGGTTGATTTTCGGGATAAGTAAGCTTGAATGCCTTGTCCTTTTTACCTTCCGCTCTTTCATCCAAATGAAAGACATCTACACTTTGATAGCGGCTCAATTCAAAATTAGCCTGAAGTTCCTTGCTAATAAAGTGATTGCGAACTCCCGTATCGAAGCGAGTTTGGAAAATATTATCGTAAGCCTGATGCAAAAATGCGTTAGTTTCAGGAGTGCAGTAATAAGTGGGATAAAAGTAGAGATAGCGGTATTTCGCATCCTCAAAACGTGCCCCAATTTCCTGAGTTTGACTCATTAAAATCTGTCGCAGCATCATTTCGATCCCAGCAATACTGGAAATATTGCGTTTAGCATTAGAGCCTCCCAGCATTTGCTTGTTAGTATAAACTTGCGGTGTGAATAAAACGGCTGATTCCATTTGTTCGGTAACGGTATAAGCCGAATGAGAAATCGAACAAATTAATTTTTTTCCGCGTCCAGTTTTTTTCGCAGCTTGATAACGATCTAACTCATCTAAGAAAATCTGACCTGAGATTGGCTCTGATTCTGGTGTTTGTAACATCACAACTCGCGTCACCCACAGTCGCAAATCGTCCCAACCATCGGGGATATTGTATTGAGATAAAATTGGCTGAATTAAAGTTGTAATATGTGCAATTAACTCCTCGCCAACTGGACGCACATCCTCAATGCTAGAGTGATGTTCTATATATTTGGCTGCCAAATAGTACCATTCGTAAGGAACACCGCCCGTACTACCTTTGAGTTTGTGTTCCTTGATGCTTTCATTAATTCGCTGAATTTCTCGGATAGTTGGTAGGTGTTCTGAAAGATTCCAGAACTCTGCAACTTGATTAATTAACTTTTCTGGAGTCAAATCAATTATTGGTAGTTTGGGTAATTCTGGATCTTTCTTACGTTCTGCTTCGCGCTTCTTGCGTTCCCCTTCCATTTTTGCAACGCAATCTCCCCAAATTTTTCGGCTTACTGAATCTCCAAATTCAGCAAGTTGATCGATCCGAATATCATCGGTAAATCGGAAGTCATAATCAACTGATAATATTTCCTGTTTTTGAAATTTTATCAGATTGTCGCTACGGTCTTTTGAAACAGGTTTTTTTCCATCCTTCAGAATCCTCAACGTTGCTTTAAGTGCGACTTTCATCAAATCAGGGATGTCGAAAAATAAATTGTAGTAATCGGCATATTTCATGCCTTTACCATCTCGACTAAAACCTGTTTGTCTGTCTTCTAGTTCTTTGGCACAGAGGGATTTGATTTGATTAACAACTCGATCTGGTATACCATCAACTTTAACAGAAGGTGCATTGCACCGCGTCAAATAAATGATGCCTGTTGGTAAATAAAGCAGTGGCTCATAGTAATGAATATCTTCTGAATTTAGTTCAGTATGGGCATCCATCACGGCATTATTGACAATATTAGTGAGGACACCTCGATTTTCAGCAATGCTGTGATAGGAGAGTTTCAGTTGTCTGTCACTGACTTGACCAATCAGATTATTCAAACCCGGTTTGAGAGCGTCTTGAGGATGTTTCACAATCGATGCCAAACGGTCAGCTAGACAAGCTAATCTAGCCAATTCAACCAGTTTATCTCCTTCCAGTTGAGGCTGAAGTCCACTGTGTCTGGAAAAATTCCAGTTGGTATTCCATCGCGTTTGAGCGTTATCGGCAATGCAGAGTAAATCATCAATATACTCGCGATAGGCTTCTGGATCGTTGGGATTTATTAAGCGATGGAGATTGATGTCGTGAATGATGACATCAATAATTTCTCTATGTTCCGGGATTGAAAATTCACGGATTTTATGTTCCTTGTTTTTCTGAAAATCTTTGTATTTCTGTGGCATCTGGGGAAATCTGTCATAATCAAATTTCTCGAAGTCGTGGAGAATGAAAGCAGCAACGAGTAACCGTCTTTCTGGTTCGCGAATCACCCGCTTAACGGTTGTGTTCAACTTTTCTAGGCGCTGTTCGATTAAATTAGCAGGGAACAGTCCATTAAGTAAATGAGTATTGAGGGATTGATCGGAGGCACTTCTCCTGTTCATCACTATGCCTTTTGCTGCGAGTTCCTGTTCTTGTGCTTCGATCCATTTACCGCCTTTAGCAGTAACGCCGATCGCCACTCGCAGCAGATTGGGCAGAACATACTCGGCAAAATCAGCCATGATGGGGTCATTGGGATTTTGAGCCAAGATTGCCGATCGCAAAAGCTTGACGGTAATTAACTCCTGTCGGGGCGGTTCAATATCGCGATCGGTACTTTCAAAACCCAACCCCAAATCATCATCATCGTCTTCTTCTTCCAAATCATCCTCTTCCAAATCATCAAACTGTTCAACATTCAAATTCTGTGGTGCGTCAAAAAGTGATAGTTGTATAAATTCTGACTCGGTTGGTTTATTCTTCTTGGCCATTTTCTACTTCCTCCTAGAATTAAGATATTCAGTGATTTGTTGGATATAGATCGGATATTGATTTAATGCTGCTTGAATACCATTGAATAGCTCTACATAATTTATCTCCAAATATCTGTGAGCTAAAATATTACGGAGTCCTGCTGACAGTGCTAAATCTGTCGCAAGTTCAGGGGTGATAATCCCATATTGTCCAGCCTTGACAAAAGAGTCTTTATTGGAGAGAGGCTGAATATTTTTGTCGCGAGTTAGGATATGCTCGTTGATATCGATCGCAGCTTGAGCAATTAATTCCATAATTCGCTCCGAAATTGTTTTATGGTCAAAACTACTCAAGTAATTTTCTAAACTCATTCCTCGAAACCGCCTTGATTCTAGAAGATAATTACCAATAAACTCCAATCTGCTTAAAACAACTGTAGGCTCAATACTCATACTACATCCCATTTCTTCAAAAACAACTCAATTTTATTCCGAAGCTCCCACTCTGTTTGCTTCAGTTTTGAATCGCTCATCAAAGCCTTTTGTTTGAATTTTTCAAATTCTCCGGGTTCACTTTCATACAAAACCTTGCCATCACGAGCGACAAAATGAGCAATAAGTGAGGAGCATCTGTTTAACTCAACAACATCAATTTCATCACTGTTGATTTC
Organism: Microcoleus sp. B6-A1; assembly: GCF_036705085.1. Classification (NCBI taxonomy): domain Bacteria; kingdom Bacillati; phylum Cyanobacteriota; class Cyanophyceae; order Oscillatoriales; family Microcoleaceae; genus Microcoleus; species Microcoleus sp. B6-A1. The sequence continues at coordinate 82,063 of NZ_JAUBTU010000007.1, read as the reverse complement.
AAAAAATTCACCGAGTTTTTGAGGAACCTCAAACCAAGCAAAAGCACGCTCTCCAATGCAAGCTTTCCGTTTGTCTTCATCATAGAGTGTGGCAAAATCCCAGTCACTTTTAGCATGAGTTTGGCCTGTTGCTCTAGAGCCAAACAAAACTAACATTTTGAGGTAAGGAATTTTATTCGGAAGTTGGGAAGTAAGTATTTCTAAATCTATCAATGCTTGATTTTTCATGGCAATTTAGTCCTTGGTTAGTATCGACAGGATGTTATTCAATAAATCTTGAATTGCAAATAGCATCTCCATCCTGAGAAAAAGGATTTACTTGACATTCCAATTCAGAAATTTTGTCTGTCATATCGCTGTTAATCCTTGTGAGATAAATGTTTTCAGCCTCAGAACACTGAATCTGACTTTGCTGCTCGTAAAGAATTGTTACAAGTTTTTGACATTTGTGTAAGATTGAAGTAAATAGGCGCAGGAATTCGCTCAGGTCTTGTGTTAGACCGCAAAGCAAATGGTGCAGTTGGTCGGGGTCGATCTTCTGGGAGGACATAGGGACATCTCTCTGTCGTAGGGCAACATCTGTCATTCTACTACACCCTATTAAATGAGTGAAGACCATATCAAACTATCTTCTACACTTTCTGCTATACTCCACCTGGGAAAGTAATACTTCTTGACTCTGCTCAAGAGTATAAATACCTATCAGGGATTGAAACTTCACCCATTTCCTAGTGGTGGTTGCCTCCTTTCCCAGCATCGGTTTCGGCACGATGCCAAATCCCTATCAGGGCTTGAGCTTTCAACAAATCCACGTTTCACCCCCTTTACTCTTGATCCGATAAGCGAGAGTATCCAAAAGCAGGGCCGATTGACCGAAGGCCACCGAGTAAGGTGCTCCGGGTTCGTGCCTACCAGACTCGTCAATTGGATAAATTTGAAAGTGCATGGGCAATTGCAGCCGTTTTTTAGCTTCCTGAACCGGATAGCGGATGACGTAACTCACCAAACCACGCAATTTAAGCCGCTTGTTAATTTCATTAATCCAGCGATTTCCCGGCTGCAAAACCTGAATAGCCAACAAAACTTGAACTTTCCAAGTATCTGCAACTTCGCCCAAATCTCCGGGATAGATAAATTTCCAATTGATTCGCTCCTCTCGATAAGTTTGCAATTTCATAAAGGCTAAACAGCGTTCAAATCGTCCTTTAGGGATGGGTTGACCTGTGCGTTCCGCTGTCTCTTGCAGCAGTCGCATATAAGCGGCTTCTGTCATAGGTTCAATTTCCAAATTGCTCAAAATTCCCGGCAAATCGTAGGTCTTAAATCGGTCTGCTTCGTTTCGCTCGGTGAGGTCGTACAAACCACACTGAAGAGAACTAGAACCTCGAAAAGTGCAAGCATCTTCGGCAATGGGATTTCCTGTTTTTTGTTTCGATAACTCCTGCCATTCTATTGTCCATTTCTTGACGCAACCTCTCACCCTTCCCAAACTGGTGTCAAAGACTTGTTCGCAATCTTTCTTAAATGCTTTATGACTTTCTGCAAATTCCCGTTTGATGGTTGGGTGGGCTAATCCTTGGCTGCTGCTGAGCAAAACTGACTGCACCCCTGCCCACCGTTTGTAATAGCCTCGGAAATCATTGATTTTGCGGTAGTTATCGCGGATTTGAGCGTGGAATTTAGGACGATCGTAAATACCATCTGCTACTAGCGGTGCATCCTTGTCTTCAAATAGTCTTGCTACTAAAAAGTTAGGTGTGAGAGCATAAGCTGTAAACTGATTAAATGCTATCTTTTTACCATCTTTTTCGTGACTCTCATGGCGTCCCAGCCGTCCCAACCGCTGAATGAAACTGCCTGCATCGGCAGATTCAAAAATTAAGAAATTTATTTTGAAGTCAACGCCGACATCAATGGTGCTAGTTCCCAAAACTAAGTCTGCTTCGAGCGATCGCTCTTTATCCCCTTTCCCCGTCAAACTGGTGTTTTCCTCAACTCTGAGAGTATGCAAGAATTCCTTAAATCTGGGAGTTAGACGCTTGACGGCTGCAATTGAATTGAGAATAATCGCTCCTTTACTACCCGGATGCTGCCGAAAATAATCTTCGATTAAATTGCGATTTTCCCAAAGCCAAGTTTCGGTAGCTTGATAGGTAGGTTCCAGAGAAATGAAAGTTAAAGAAATTGCTCGCGATACTTGCCGCCATCCCTCTGCTTGTAATTCAATTTTTTGGCTTGCTGTATCTGGAAACCGATATTTGTTCTCTGTCAGCGGATCAAAGATCTTCGGTTGAAAACCAGCTTTCTGTAAAAGGTGAATTAATTGTTCGTCTGGTGTTGCTGACAGAAATAGATACTTTTTGCGGCGGTTGGTGTGCTTAATCAACAGCATCGTGTTGATAATGCTGGCAGTTTGCGGAGCCGTGCAAACGTGAAATTCATCAACAATGAATAACTCGAATCTAGTATCGATCGGACTCCACAGCTTATTCGGACTATCTTTGGGAGTTAAATAAGCGTGGCGGTGGAGGTAGTGAAAAATGTCAGGATTAGTAAGAATTATTTCAGATTGCTGAGTGCGAGTGGCGATCGCTTCCCACTTTTTGATGTTTTCACTTTCGGCGTAAATTTCTAACTCCGGGCCACTCAGTCTCGAAACTCGCAATTCATCAACGAGTTTAAACAACTCAATGTATTGCTTAATTTGGATTTCTTGGTCGCGAGCTAGTTCATTTGTTGGGTACAGTCCAATGACATTGTAATACCCTTGGAGTATTCCTTGGAGAAGTGTTTCTAGATAAGCCGCCAAGCTTTTACCGTCGCCGGTCATCGCGGTATTGATAATGACATCAATATTCGGATCGCGAATTGCCTTTAAAGTTTCGAGTTGATGCCAAGAAAGTGTCCAACCTTCCGGTAATTTGACTTCCTGGGGAATCTCCGCAGCGGGACAGGAATAAACGGATTTGAGGGTAATTTGGTAGTCGGACATATGCTGAAAGTGTGTCCGTAGAAAGTGGATATTCCCCATATTGACACCGACAATAGAGATAATCAACCCTGTACCAAGATAAAGTGTCCGTATATTTATGAGTCGCAAAGGTCAATCGATCACCCTATCGGTTTCTGAACGAGATAAATCCCAGTTGGAAGCCTTGGCCCAAGAATTCGGGAAGACGTGGGGCGATCGCCCGAACATATCGAAACTGATAGAAGCCATCGCCCGCCGCCAACTGACGATCGCCCCCAACCACGACTGGCCCCAAACCCGCATCAAAGCCCTAGACATCGCCCGACAGCAATTGCTTGACTTGGGCAAAACTGATGAAGCGCTGGCTATTGCCCAATTGTTGAGCGATCGCAGCGAACTGACTCTCCCTTTCCGGGCTGAAATCGATCAGTTTTTGAGCAACCCCTTACCTACTTGGCGGCAAAAAATCGACAATTTTATTCACAGACAGCAACCCTTCCGCCTGTCTTACCGGGATGCAACCGATCGCCTTTGGCATTACACCATCTTGCACGCTCGCATTGTCCCCATAGAAAAGCGACAGTATTTAATGTGTCGCTGCGAAGAATCGGAAGGTAATCAAGACGTACCAGGACTCGAACACAACTGGACGCTGCTGCTCGATCGCATTGAAGATGCTGCGGTGATGTCGGTTGATCGACCTTGGCTGCCAAATTTAGCGCGGATTCCCGTAGAATTTCATTTATCCGGCAGACTTGCCTTTAACTACAGACGCAAGCAGGAAGATGAGGAAGTCAGTGAACCAGAAGGCGATCCGCCTATCAAGCGAGTGATTCGGAATATCTCAAATACCTTCTGGTTTTTTCGCGAAATCGCTCCTTACTGGGAAGATTGCGCGATTGTTGCCCCAGAGTCAGTGCGCGATCGCTTCCAACAAAAACTGATCGCCCTCTGCCGCCAGTACAACCTCGAAATCCGCGATTAGATCAAAAAAAAGCAGCCGGTAAAGGCTGCTTTGACAAAAAAACCGTTGTTGAGTTAGAGGAGAAAACTTTTAAATCGAATTCAAATTACCGCTGTTTCCACTCCTGCCTGAGTTTCCACTATTTTCATCTACCGCTGACTCACCCTGCCTTCAGAACAAAACTTCAAATCCCGATTAGAATGCTGCTGAAAGTTCGTTGACTACTTTCACTCGGCCTCGGAGCACCGCCCGCAGCAAGCGGTTGACACAGCCTCTGTCTTCGTCATTCAGAGAGTCGTCGAAGGTGGCGGCCATCAAACCGTAGCGATCCGCCAGAGTCAAAACGCCTGTATCGGTTACAGAAGCGAGGATTTCAGAGATAGCGCCGGGGAGGAGTTGTACGGGGTGCATGGCAGTGCGGTTGAATTCGATATATTTATCATCTTCTGGTTTCCTCAAAAGATCGGTGATATTAATGAGGCCGCGAAGGTGATTGTCAGGGGTGAAAGCAAGTGATCCGAGTAGAGTAAAGTTGTGACTTGGGTCACAGGGCGATCGCCCGACAGCTTAAAACCCACCTCTGGCAGATGCGCCCATACCAGCGGAATTTATACATTGGGTATGATGTCTAAATGAGTTCCACCCTTAGCCCCCTACTGAAAATGCTTGATTTTCTCAATCCCATCTTGGGCCGCAAGCCCGATCGCATCAAAGCCAATGTGGAAATCTATACTTGGCAAACCTGTCCTTACTGCATCCGCGCCAAAACTTTGCTGTGGTGGAAAGGCGTAAATTTCACGGAATACAAAATTGATGGCGACGAAGTGGCTAGGAAGGCAATGTCCGATCGCGCTAACGGACGCCGCAGCGTGCCCCAAATTTTCATTAATAACCAACACGTAGGCGGCTGCGATGACATTCACAAACTCGATGCAGAAGGACAGTTAGATCCGCTGCTAGCTCAACCAGCAGTTTAAACTGAGATATTGCAGCATTTCCCGGAACAGGCAAGATGCCTGTTCCACAAAGAGTGAATTTTCTGCTTGTGGGGAGTAGGGGTTGGGCCGAAGAGCCCGCCCGCGAAAGGCTTATTGACAAAAGTCCTTACTAGGAACCTTGAGCAAATTTACCTAAATTATCTTGCCGCCATTTAGCATCCGATCGCCTGTCTGTTTGCAATTCTAAGACGCGAATCCCGCTATTTGGCAAACAACTTAATTTTTGTTTGAACTGTTCCCAATCGTCTATTATCTCGTGTTCCACGCCGTAAGTTGCACACAACTGAGCAAAATTTATCTGCTGCGGCGTGGCAAAAAACTCTTCAAAGGGCGGGTCAAATTTGGCAACTGGCAACATTTCAAAAATCCCGCCACCGTTGTTATTAATTAATATGATTGTCAGATGACCGACAAATTTATTCTTAATTAAAAAACCGTTTGTATCGTGCAAAAGTGCTAAATCGCCTGTTAGCATGATGCTGCTTTGATTGCGGTGAGCAACTCCCAAAGCTGTTGATAATGTGCCGTCTATACCGTTAGCGCCGCGATTGAAAAAGGGTTTGATTTCTAAGTTGTTCGGCTTCCAGAAAAACTCTACATCTCTGACGGGCATACTGTTGGCAATAAATATCGGTGTTCCAGGTGGCAAAATCTGGGAAAGCAGCCAGGAAACTTTGGGTTCGATTATGGTGTTAATTGCTGATATTTTTTGGTCTATTGTTTGTCTGACTTGGATTTCGGTGTTGCGCCAAAGTTGGAGGTATTCGTTTGAGGGAGAGGTTTGAACCCCCCCTAACCCCCCCTTGTTAAGGGGGGGGACTTGAGTTGACTCGCCCTTGTTAAGGGGGGGGATTTGAGTTGATTCCCCCTTGTTAAGGGGGGGGATTTGAGTTGATTCCCCCTTGTTAAGGGGGGGGATTTGAGGGGGGATATTCGTGGTAGCAAGGGCTCGATCCCCCCCTAACCCCCCCTTATTAAGGGGGGGGACTTGAGGGGAGATATTAGTGGCAGCAGGGGCTAGATCCCCCCCTAACCCCCCCTTAATAAGGGGGGGGACAAGAGTTAATATAGTTGCGAGATTTTCTACGGAGGTTCGCAGGTGAATTGTTTTGCCATGTAGCGGATCGAAGTTGTGGTGGCTGGGGTCGATTATGTAGCGTTTTGGTTGGGTTTTGTCTAGCCAGTTTCGCAGTTCTTTGCTTGTGGGTAAGTCTCCGATTTGAATGGCGATTTCTGGGGTTAATTTATCCGCTAGTTCGCGGTTTCGCAGGATTAAATCGTAGGTATAAATTAGATGGGGGTTTAGTTGGGCGTAGTTTCTAGCTGGAGATAGTCCTTCAGCTAAAACTGGCCAGTTTAAGGATTTGGAAATTTGGGCGATCGCACTACAGTATTTTTCGGCAAATTGGGGCTGTGCAACGCCTGCAATAATAATCCCTTTGCTGCACTTTTGCCATTGTTGCATTCTACTTTCTTCTCCCCCCCTTAACAAGGGGGGGCTGGGGGGGGTAGAGCTTTCTCCTGCAAAAATTGGTTCTAATCCTGCAAAGAAATCTTCGGGATTGAATTGTGTTTCTAAAACTTCTACAGCTATGTCTGGAACGGGTACAAGTGGGTCGCGAAAGGGGATGTTGAGGTGGACGGGGCCTGGTGTTGGAAATTGCGATCGCTCCCAAGCATACACGATCGTCTGCCGCAGATAGTCTAGCATTCCTCTGGACGCAGAAGGTATCGCTAATTCAGCTTGCCAGTTGGGATAATTGCCGTATATTTTCACTTGGTCGATCGCTTGTCCGGCGTGACAGTCGCGCAATTCTGGAGGTCGATCGGCGGTGAATATTAGCAGTGGAATTCGACTTTCTCTCGCTTCTATTATCGCAGGATAAAAGTTGGCTGCGGCGGTTCCCGATGTGCAAATTAGTGCTGTTGGCAAAGAGGATTTTTTGGCAATTCCTAATGCAAAAAAGCTGGCTGAACGTTCGTCGAGTATGGGAATAGTTTCTATTTTGTTGTTCAGGGCAAAAGCTATTGTTAGCGGTGCCGATCGCGAACCGGGACAAATGACGGCGGTAGTTAATCCCAGTCGTTGCAATGTCTCTGCTAATATTGAAGACCAGAGAGTGTTGGTATTGCGAAAATCAATCATTTTTATAATATATTGCTAAACCAAAGCGTTTAAAAGTGGTTGTAATTTGAGCTGAATTTCTGCTAGTTCTTTTTCGGGTTCGGAACCCGCCACAATACCAGCACCAGCATAGAGTATAGCCCGATCGCCATCGATTAATGCCGATCGAATGCCCACGGCAAATTCGCCGTTGCCGGTGCGATCGATCCAGCCGAGGGGTGCTGCGTACAAAGAGCGATCGCAGCTTTCGCAGCGGCGAATTTGTTCTAGGGCAATATCTCTCGGCACGCCCGCTACCGCTGGGGTTGGATGCAGTTGAGCTAAAATCTTTAATAAATGAATATCGGCGGGAATTTGAGCTGTAATGGGTGTCCACAAATGCTGAATGTTTGATAGTTGCAGCAGTCTGGGAACTGGGGAAAAATTGGGAGTTATGCCGAGTTTAGACAGGCGATCGACAATAAAGTCAATCACAACCTGATGTTCTCGAATATCTTTCTCGCTTTCTAGCAATCCCTGGGCTAATTTCGTATCTCCTGCCTCAGTTTTTCCCCTCGGTGCTGAACCTGCTAAAGCATCTGTTAATAACTGATTGTTGTGAATGCTAATTAAGCGTTCTGGACTGGCACCGATAAAATTTTGTCCTTTGCCGTTACTGGTTGAAAATACATAGCAATCTGGATAGCTGAGGCGCAAGTTGTTTAATGAATCTATTAAACTGAAAGGGGTTTGAGAAATCACATTGATTGCTTGGGATAAAACAATTTTACTAAAATATTTAGATGCGATCAATTCTAAAGCAGACTTGACTGATGTTTTAAATTGACTGGCATCATTGACGGGGATTTGTTTCAAAGATATCGAACTGTCGATCGCAGTAGTTAGTTTATGGTATTTGCGAGATTCAATTTTATCAAAGGTTTGCCAAATATTTTCAGCAATGTTTTTAACGTTTCGATCTTTTTCTATGATTGCATTTGCGACGAGAATGCAGCTATCTTTCTGTCTGGTAATTTGCCATTTTGGTAAAAATATGGTGGCGGGCGGAAAGTAAGAATTAGCAGCAATGTTCTCATCAAAAAAAGCAAAGCTACAAAAAAAGTGAGGCCCGCTAAATGGCAAGCGTTCCGCACCAATGGTAATTGTATTGGCAACTGTTGAACGAATAAAGTTTTGAGCTGCCACAAATCGATCGCTTCCTGCTACGGTGAGATGGATTGCCGAATCAAGGGCGGCAATTGCAAAACTTTTGCCGGCAATCGGGTCTCTTTTTTCAAAGTAAAAGTGCCGCTGACAAGGTTCGGAAATCTCTTGCAGTACAGCTAGCGGATCGAGGGGGTAAATTTCCTGAGAAATACTAACTATTTTTGTGCGATCTTTTTCAGTTAAAGACTGCTGGCAATTTAACAGAAACTGATGCAGTTGATTGCGGTCTTGCAAGAGATTAGCGCGGTGCGGTATTACTGTCATGAAAGCGAGAATAGCAGATTTGTCAGATAGAGTGTGGGTTTGTCCGGCTAAAACCCCTATTTCGATCTAAGCACGGGAGGGCGATCGCAAAACACGACCTTTTGAGTTTCCCTCCCTGTTTGGGCTCTGTTGGGGAAAAAAACCGACCGTCGGGCGATCAATCGAAACATTTAGACACAAAACTTTAAGATCGATCGGCTAAATTTCCCAAAAGTCGATCGCCCCCCGCAGAGGTTTACACACGGGCTACTTGCGCTGTTTGAGTACCGCCACAGCCTCTGTGTGGATGTCCGCCGCGCACTCAACCCGATACAGAGTAGAGTTTCTTCACCAATAAAATTGTAAAATTACTACGCTGCTATCAATTGAATCAAGTTTGTGTAATGACAACAAAGTTAATTGAACGTCCAAATAGTAAATTGTGGCTGGCGGCAATCAAGCCGCCCATGTACAGCGTTGCGGTGATTCCTATTTCAGTAGGAACAGCAGTTGCTTTTGCCGAAACTCAAACGATTAATTCGTCAATTTTTTCGACATTTTTAATGTCAGCCATTTTGATTATAGCATGGCTGAATCTCAGCAATGATGTATTTGACTCAGAAACAGGCATCGATAAAAACAAGGCACATTCTCTAGTTAACTTAACCGGAAATAAAGCTTTAATTTTCGGGCTGGCAAACCTGTTTTTAGCAGTCGGAGTGTCAGGAATCTGCGCCATAAGCTGGTGGCAAAAAGACCCAACAGTAATTTTGCTAGTAGTTTTGTGCTGTGCTCTCGGCTACACTTATCAAGGGCCTCCGTTTCGTCTTGGCTATCAGGGTTTGGGAGAAATTATTTGCTTTTTCACCTTCGGGCCACTAGCTTTGGCCGCGGCTTATTACAGTCAAACTCAAACTTGGTCTGCAACTAATTTTGTGGGTTCTGCAATCGTGGGAATTACAACGAGTATCATCTTATTTTGTTCTCACTTTCATCAAGTTGAGGACGATTTGGCTGCGGGGAAAAAATCGCCGATTGTGCGACTCGGTACGAAAAAAGGTGCTCAGTTGTTGCAGTGGTTATGCGGTAGCATTTATGCTTTGACTGTGCTATTTGTGGCTTTGGGAATGTTCCCAATTTGGACGCTGTTGATTTTTGGAAGTTTGCCATTTGCGATCGACCTTTGCCGCCATGTCACAGACTATCACGACCAACCGGCAAAGGTCAGCAACTCTAAGTTTATCGCAGTTACGCTGCATTTTTCGAGCGGATTGCTGCTGGCATTGGGGTTTGTTTTGTAGAGTGGCTAATCAAAAATTTCGGTAAAATTGAGGTATGGTTTGCTAAGCTGAGGGAGTTGGGAGAGTTGGCCGAGTTGGGTGACTTCTCAAAATCTTCTTTAATTTAGCAATCCGTACCTCACATTGAATCGTATAAGTGTATATGGACCTATTTAATAATTATAAGTTTAACTACTCCTTAACTGGCAACAAGAATCAGCCGACACTTTTATTTTTGCATGGATTCACGGGCAGCAGTCAAGACTTTAGCAGGGTCATTCCCTTACTTTCTAACAGTTATTGCTGCTTAGCAGTTGACCTTCCCGGCCACGGAAAAACCCAAGTCAACGGCGACGAAAGTTGCTACAATATATCAAATACAGCCCAAGCATTGATACACTTATTAGATAATCTACAAATAGACAAATGTTTGTTATTGGGGTATTCAATGGGCGGGCGATTGGCACTTTACATGACATTACATTTTCCAGAAAGATTCGAGAAAGTAGTGTTAGAGTCAGCTTCGCCAGGATTGAAGACAGAAAAAGAGCGATCGCACCGCCGCGAAGCCGATTTACAGATAGCACAAAAGCTGGAAAATAGCAACCTTAAAGATTTTTTATTCAACTGGTACGATCGCCCTTTATTCAAATCTTTAAAAAACTCTCCCCACTTCGACAAACTCATAGAAACCCGCTTAGCAAACAATCCCTTAGAGTTAGCCAAATCACTCCGCAACATGGGAACCGGCAACCAGCCATCTCTCTGGGAAAAACTCGCACAAAATCAAATTCCCATCCTCTTGCTAGCGGGAGCTTATGATGATAAATTTACAAGTATAAATACCGAAATTGCCAGCTTGTGTCCAGCCGCCCTTCTGGAAATTGTACCAAAAGCTGGTCATAATATCCATTTTGAAAATATTGATAACTTTGGATCAGTTGTGAGAGAATTTTATGATTAACTAAAAAACTAATGCTTTATCAATTCGAGTTTCGCACTTATCAGCGAAAATTTAAGCGTCCTTTGCAAACAAGTCACGGCATTTGGGATATTCGATCAGGAATTATCCTGCGACTTACTGACGAAAATGGTCGAATTGGTTGGGGAGAAATTGCCCCTTTGAGTTGGTTTGGTTCCGAAAGTTTTGAGCAAGCTTTAGATTTTTGTCACCTGTTGTCAGGTAATATTTCATCAGAAATGATTTTTGCTATTTCCGCTGAATTGCCGGCTTGTCAATTTGGCTTTGAGTCGGCACTATCAAACTCTAGATCCCCCCTAACTAAGGGCGGGCACGGGGGCACCGCCCCTACTAAGGGGGGGACAAGAAATATTCTCAAAGTCCCCCTTATTAAGGGGGATTTAGGGGGATCTAGACTTCGCCTAAAATCGAGATTGATTGCGGGTTCAGTCTTAAGCAGTCACCAATGGAGAGAGGTTGGGAATGAGGAAGAAAAAAATCGGTTCAGCGGTTTATTGCCTGCAGGAGAAACAGCTTTGCAGGCTGTGCAAGTGCTTTGGTTAGAGGGATATCGGACGTTTAAATGGAAAATTGGTGTTGCTGCAATTGAACAAGAATTAAAGATTTTTCAGCAGCTAATCCAAGCAATGCACAATTTGTGCGATCGCGAAAAAGCATTTTTGCGGTTAGATGCCAACGGGGGACTCACTTACTCGGAGGCTAAAACATGGCTGGAAGCTTGCGACGAGGTAAAAGCAAGTGACTTTTCCGCAAGCATTGAATTTTTGGAACAGCCGCTGCCAGTAACACAGTTTCAGGAAATGGTAGCATTGAATGCTATTTATGCAACTGATCTCGCCCTTGATGAATCTGCAGCCAACCTCGATCGTATCCAAGAGTGCTACAGCCAAGGCTGGCGGGGAATTTTCGTCATTAAACCTGCGATTGCTGGTTCCCCATCCCAACTGCGAAAATTTTGTCAAACTCACAATATAGACGCTGTTTTATCATCAGTATTTGAAACCGAAATCGGCAGACAAGCAGCCTTAAACTTAGCAACAGAATTGTCTTTAAATAATAGAGCACTCGGCTTCGGCACAGATTGCTGGTTCGATGACAATCATTCGATTTTAGATTTTAGATTTTAGATTTTAGATTACTCCCACGACTAAATCAAGCGGTTAGGTAATTGTTTTGAATCGAGAAACTTGGTGAAAGCATCTATGGCAACAAATCTAACAGTAAATATCCTGGATATCGCGTCTGGCTTGGCCGATAATTGGCTGATCGGTTGTGACAGTCGCGAATTTGCCCGAATTGTCGATCGGTTATTTCAAGAAATCACCCAAAATCCCGCACAAAAAACACCCCCAAAAATTTGCCTCGCCGAACCAGAACCAGTGCAATTCCTGGCCAGTTTCACCGCCGCCCGCGCCGCCAAATGCCCGATTTTTCTCTGCAATCCCAACTGGGTAAAACAAGAATGGCAACAAGTCTTTGATTTAGTTCAACCAGACTTAATTTGGGGACAATGCCCGCTTCCCAAAAATCCCCATATCCCAGTCCGCGAAGGCGGACTTCGTTTGTATAGCCGCGAATTCCATTCGCCGACTAAAAACGGTACTGATACGATTATGATTCCCACCGGCGGTTCGTCGGGAAAAATTCGTTTTGCCATCCACACTTGGGAAACACTAACCGCATCAGTGCAAGGCTTTAAACAATATTTTCAAGTTGACAAAATCAACTCGTTCTGCGTTTTGCCATTATACCACGTCAGCGGTTTAATGCAATTCATGCGTTCCTTTACTACCGGAGGAAAACTGGCTATTCAGCCATTTAAAGAATTAGAAAATGGTAAAATATGTCAGATTGAGCCAGAAGAATTTTTCATTTCTTTAGTTCCAACTCAACTGCAACGGCTGCTGCAAAACCCAGATACAGCTAATTGGCTGGGACGGTTTCGTGCTGTACTTTTGGGCGGTGCTCCCGCTTGGCCGGAACTTTTAGAAACAGCTAGAAACTATCACATCAAATTAGCGCCCAGTTATGGCATGACCGAAACTGCCTCGCAAATTGCTACACTAAAACCCCAAGATTTTCTCGCTGGCAATAACAGTTCCGGTAAAATCTTACCGCACGCTAAAATAACTATTCGCAGTGCCAAGGGCGATATTTTGTGCGAGAATCAAATCGGAAATATTGTGGTAAATGCTAAATCTTTGGCGTTGGGTTATTATCCTGAACAATTTGGCGATCGCGAATATTTCCAATTAGACGATTTGGGATTTTTTGATAAAAATAACTACTTAAATATCGTCGGACGCAGCAGCGACAAAATTATCACAGGCGGAGAAAATGTCTTTCCGGCGGAAGTCGAAGCCGTTGTGCGATCGACTAATTTAGTGGCGGATATTGCTGTAATTGGCTTGCCAGACAAAGATTGGGGTCAAGTCGTTACGGCTATCTACGTTCCCGCTAATTCCGAAGTTACTGTCAAAAATCTGCAAGCGGCAATAGAAGATAAGTTGAGCAAGTTTAAGCGGCCGAAATATTGGGTAATCGTCGAACAATTGCCGCGCAATTCTCAAGGCAAAGTCAATCGAGAACAATTGCAAGAAATTGCGATGTGTCATCGCCGGTAAATCGATAGAATTAACCGGATTTGACAGTAATTCCTGTAAGGGCGGGTTCACCAATATCTACAACACCAGCGAGAAATCTCACAAACCCGCCCCGCCCAATTGCCAATTGCCAATTAGGACAAACCTAATAGCCTTCTCGTCCTCTCCGCTTCTTGTCTTTGAAAATCCACAAACTTCAACATTCGGTAAAGTACCTCTATTTGCCGCAACTTAATACCTGCTTGCTGCGCCACCCGTATCGGATTACCAAAAATCGCCTCAACTTCCAGGGGCCGCGATTCATCATAATCGATTTTCATGCTCGTGCGGTAAGGCTTCATTTTCTCAGTGTATTCGAGCATATGTGGGATAAAGTCATCGGGAATAATGCGATCGCAACTTTTGGCTCCCGCTACCACTTCCCCCATGATTTCCTCAACTAAAATCAGAGTATCAGGATTAGCCATCAGTTCGTCAGTTCTCGCATCCAAAACTACAGACAGCCCGTTATAAGGAATATTCCAAACCAGCTTTTTCCACCTTGACAATAGCAAATCATCGCTCATTTTTATGGGAATATGAGCACGTTTAAAGTCCGCAGCAATTTGGTGCAATTTATTAGTAATACCGATTGCTTTGTACTCTTGGGAATATTCTCCCAGCGTGATAGTGCCGTAATCTAGGTGGCAGATGTGACCGGGCCCAACTTTATAAGAACAGAGAAAACACAGCCCGCCAACCACTCGTTCTGCACCGACAATTTTAGCTACTTCCGGTTCTGTATTCAATCCGTTTTGCAATACTAAAACCGCGCCGTTATCCTTTAATAAAGGAGGCAAAATTTTGGGCAACAAGTGATTTTGAGTTGTTTTCAGCGCTAGAATTACTACGTCGCACTGAGGCATTTTGTGCGCGTCGTGGTAGGCGCGGACGTGGGGCAGGGTGAAGTCGCCTTCGGGAGACTCGACAATCAAACCGTGTTTTTTGACGTAATCGTAATCGCTGCGTAGCAAAAAATTGACTTCTAAACCTGCTTGTTGCAGTCTAGCACCGTAGAATCCGCCTAAAGCTCCCGTGCCCACAATGGCATAATTGCGATTTGACATAATATCAACTATTCAGAAATAATTATCAACCAAACAGAAATTTGACAGTCATTCCCTGTTATTATTTAAAGATAGAACTAATCGGAAATTTCAATCTCAAATTTCCTCATCCACTGCATCAAGTCTTCAGATAGCTGTTTTCTAGTTCGGTTAAGTGCATCGATGCAGACGTGCTTAGTCAGAGCTTTAGCAGCGCTTCTTCCTGCAACTTCCTCAGAAAATACTTGATAGGCAATTTCAAATTCATCGCCAGTAAGTTGTTTGGGCGTCAATTGAATTATCAGCCGATCGCCCGCAAACATTGGGCGATAAAAATCTACACTAGCATGAATTATGGGAAAGGCAACCTCGGGATTGCTGAAAAATGCTTTGAGATTAATTCCAGATGCTGCTAGAGATGCCTCGTAAGCTTCGTGGCACATCGCCAAAACGTTAGCAAAGTAAACGACTCCAGCAGCATCGGTATCTTGAAAGTGAACAGTACGGAGGTAAGTGAAAGGCATTTGAGGTAGTAACGGGCGATCGCAAATGGGATCGCAATTTTACTAACCATCATATCGGTAAACCCGCACTTTGGGAGAAGTTATCAGCTAAGTAAGTGCTAATTTTTTATATTGTAAAACTCGCCCTCCTCACTCCTTTCCCTTCTTTCTTAACCTTTGTTCTTAATCAACATCACATCTATAATCTTGAGTGCAATATCTTCCGAAAGCCCCAATGCACTGTAAAGATCGTTCAAAAGTTGTTCTTCTTCTTCTGAAACCTCGCCATCTGCTAAAGCGATATCAGTTGTCACAGCAAAAACTGTTTCTTTAAGTTCGTCGGGAAGCGTTGCCAAAGCAGCATTAAACAGTACCTCAACTCCTTGCCGTTGCAGAATCATCAGCAGGCGATCGAGCATTTTTCTCATCACGTCATCGGGATAGCTGCGGAACAGTTGCATCCGAGATAGCGTCATGCTAATCGCTTTACTTTCGCTGTCATTGATGTAACCGTCGGCTGCTACCGCAATTAGTGCGATCGCCGCAAATGATTCGGCAGGCCCTAACGTTACTTCCGTTTCTTGGCGAGTCTGCGATACTTTATCAAATAAACCCATGATATTTTCCTCATTATTTAGTGGTGGATTTATGGAGTCAGGATGGGTTCTGGCTCTGGAGGTTTCTTGGGAGATTTTGATAATTATATCAAATTTGGTTAGTTATTTATTATCAAGAAAATTATGAAAAAATTAAGAATTTTTATTTCGCCCTTCGGCGCTGCAATGGCGGGTTTATTCAGATCCTGAATTGCCTTCCCATATATCGGCTAAAACAGGCATCTTGCACCCTTGTAAGCAACAGGCAAGATGCCTGTTCCACAAAGAGTGAATTTTATTGTGGAACAGGCATCTTGCCTGTTCATAAAAAACTTATTGAGAAGGATGTAACATCTCAGTTAAAACCCGCCCTCCCAGCGCAGACCATCTACTTGTCAAAAAGGGCTAACTCTGCTTTCAGGAAATCAACAAACTGCCGCGCAGTCCTGCCCGATCGCCCATTGCGACGAGTTGCCCATTCTTTAGCGCGGTGTTCCAAATCCTCAGCAGCGAGTTTGATGTCAGCAAGTTCTGCCAGATGTCGGACAATTGTTAAATAAGTGTTTTGATCTGCAGGTTCAAAAGTTAAAGTCAAGCCAAATCGATCGCTAAATGAAAGTTTTTCCTGCACAGTATCCCAAGCGTGAACTTCATCCCCGTCGCGGGGGCGAGGCCTGTCGTCAAAAAACTCTCGAATTAAATGCCTGCGGTTAGATGTTGCGTAAACTACCACATTTTGAGAGCGAGCAGTGACATTTCCTTCCAAAACAACTTTCAGAGCTTTAAAAGCATCGTCATCTTCCTCAAAGGAAAGGTCATCCACAAAAATAATAAACTTTTGAGGAACTCCCCGCAACTGCTCGACAATTAGCGGCAAATCTTGCAAATCCGATTTAGATACTTCAATCAAGCGCAGATTGCGATCGCTAAATTCATTTAACAGCGACTTAACCAAAGAAGACTTGCCCGAACCGCGGCTTCCGTACAGCAAAACGTGCAAAGCCGGATAACCTGCCAGTAAAAACTCCGTATTTTTCACAAGAGCATCCCGCTGCCAGTCGCAGCAAACCAACTCTTTCAAAGTTATGCGATCGGGATGCGAAATACTCGCCAACTGCCCTCCCCGCCACGCAAAAGCGCGATATTCAGCAAACAAACCCGTGCCAAACTGTCGGTAATAAACTGCCAAAGATTCCGCCGCGCTCGACCATTTTTCCAGTTTTCCGTGCAGTGGCAAATCTCCCTGTTCTGCTCGAGTTTCTGAATGCCAAATCGGAGGCACTGCGTCAAGTTGACCCGCTACCCGCACCCACTTGCTCAACTGTTCGCTGCTGCATTCGTAAATATTTTGCAGCACTTCTAAATCATGTCGGGCGGCCTCCACCAACGCGGGGGGCAAACTTGCAAAATCTGTTTGCTGTGCTCGGCGTGAAAAGGGGTTTTCGTCTTTGAGAATTTCCCAAATCAGAGAATCTTTCCAGCTTAAATTTTTAGCAGCCTGAAGTTTGAACCAGTTCCCGTAAGCTACCTGACATTCCAAACCGCTGACTTCGCTGTGGTGGAGGGCTTGCAGCAAATCGAGAAAGGCTTGACCGGCGGGGCTTTTGAGAACCGATTGATACAGCAGCAGGGATGCTGCGAGGCGCTGGAGGTAACGGATTTGGGCGATCGCACCAGAAGTTAGGGCTGACATAATGGCAATTGTATAACAGTTACATATCCTGACTGGGTTTAATAAATTTTCTAACAATTCGTGACACTCATTGCAGGCCGCGCTGTATAAATTTAGATGCAAACAGTGAAATCGGGAGGATTAAAAATGAATTTAGGTACAGCAGCCGCGATCGGCTACGGCATTTTAACACTGGTTGGCGGCATCATGGGTTATATCAAGGCCAAAAGCCAAGCCTCGCTCATTTCGGGCTTGATTAGCGGTTCGCTGCTAATTTTTGCCGGCACCGCCCAGCTTATGGGACAAAGTTGGGGTTTAACATTAGCAGCAGCCATCTCCGCTGTTTTAGTAATAGTCTTTATTGTGCGCCTTGTTAAAACTCAAAAATTCATGCCCGCCGGAATGCTAATTTTAGCTAGCTTAGCGTCTTTGGGCGCGATCGTTTACGAAATCAGCGGTCAATATCAATAATCAGTTGACTGTTGACTGTTGACTGTTGACTGTTGACTGTTGACTGTTGACTGTTGACTGTTGAGTGTTGACTGTTGAGTGTTGACTGTTGAGTGTTGACTGTTGAGTGTTGACTGTTGAGTGTTGACTGTTTTTAGTGGTCAGTGGTTATTTGTTAATTGTTAGTTGTTCGTTCTAATAACCAATAAACAATAACCAATAACTACTAACCAATAACCAATAACCAGTGACTAGTGACTAATGACTAATGACTAATGACTAATGACTAATAACTAATGACTAATGACTAATGACTAATGACTAATGACTAATGACTAATGACTGCATCAATATACTGCTGAACTTCCCTGAGTTGCTGCCGCTGGCATTCGATCCAATTTTTTTCTGCCGATCGCTGTTGGGCTGTCTCTTGCTGATACCGCGCCTGCTTCTCTAAAAAATTATTGTAGAATTTAATCGCTTTTTCAACTGTTTGAATTGCCAGTTTAATGCGCTCATCAAAAATTGCTATAATTACATTATCCAGGATTAAGCCAATCACTTTACAGGACTCTTCAAAATCGACCAAACTGATTCCCACCTTGCTTTTATGAACCAGAGTTTCTACAGGTTCTTTCAGCGTTTCTTTAAAAGTTTTCATATAAGAATCAGGCAAATATTTCAGTGGTTCCGTAAACTTCGATACAATCTCCCCGCCTATTGATTGTAGTCGCTCTCTAAATTTAGACTGACTGTTTAGGTCGAAGCATTCAATACAAAGCTCAATTTTTTCTATATCAATAGATTGTAATTCTTGAAAAATTAAACTCAGTTCATTCTCCATAATTAAAATCACTCGCTCGGCTTGGGCATCAACTGCATTCCGCAACTCTTTGTGCAAATTATCTTTTTCAAAAAAACCAATAGTATCTCTTTGAAAGACTTGAGGGTTTTTATCCCACAAAAACCACTGATTTTTTAATTTGGTCGCCTTGTCGCTCCAAGATTGGCGAACTTTAGCAACAGCATCATATTTGCCCTGTTTTCCTAAACTGCGAATTCTCACATCGCATCCGCTTAGTTCGCCAATTTGCTCCCAGACATCAACAGGAGATGCTCCAGCAATTCTCGGCTTGCTATTCCAGACATCCTCAGCCTGAGATACATCTTTGAAACATACCTGAAGTAACCCCTTGAGTCGGATGGCAGATTGCTTAATTTCGTCAATACAAGGTTCCACATCTAAACTGAGTTGGGTAGCTGACTGTTTAATCTCCACGGATTGATATTCGTCTGCCAACAATCGATCGCTAAACTGGGTAATAGCCTGGAATGCCTTGAGATACTCATTCATTTCCTTTCATGTCTCGTTTCCCTAAACAGCATACAATACAGAACATCTGCCTTTTTGAATGGAAACTGAGTCACCACATGGATTATATATTCACCCCTGCAACTCAGGCGCGACTCAATAGTGGCAACCTTGTACAGCCTGCTGCCAAAACAGGAAAATTGCTCCCTGCTGCTAGAGATCCGGTGACAGGGGAGTTTGTGGAGATAGCAAAAATTTTTTATCAATCAAGAAGTGAAACTCTATCCTCGCGCGGAGTTATAAGATTGCTCGCACAGTTAGCCGGAGGTGGCCCCATACAGCCGCTGGTAGCTCCCGTATACGTGACTGTGGCGCCGTTGCAGGTGGCTCAAACTCATCAGGGGTTTCAAAAAATATACAGAATGCTTAACTCTCTGAAAATTAATTTGGCAGTGATGCAAGCGACTGCTGCTGTCATTGGTATTGGCGCTGTATCGAGCACAGTTTTGTCAGCAGTAAACCTCAACCAAGTATTAAAAATCCGAGAAGAGGCAAAGCACCAGAAGCTAAAAATTAAAGACGGATTTATCGATCTCAGACACATCCTCAAAGATAGGGGAGTAGAGGTGATCCAGCAGATTTTTAAGGTGGCTCACGACTCTAGTTTTGAAATGCACCGCCAGAAACTGGTTAACGGTTATGAGATTTTTTCTAAAGCTATCAAACGCTGTCAGTCAGCCCTGACAGTGCCAGATATTAAACTTCGGAATTCCGAAATTAATAGCGGGCGGGATATGCTGTTTGAGGCTTTAAAAATTTATGACAATCCCAGTTTGTTGGAGGGGGTTTGTTCTGCCGGACAACTCAGGCAAATGGAATGTGTTTGGGCGATCGAGCAGGCGATCGGCGTCACGTTTCACTTGCAGCGGGCCTACGATATGGTGAGCGATCGCCTGCTGGAACTCCAATCAAAAATTCGTCAAAATATTCTAACTGTTGTTAAAGGATGTCAATCGGAACCAGAACTAGATTTTTTATTTCCCGAAGTTACTAGGATTCTCGGTCATGATTTAAGTGTAATAGAATTTTGGCAAAATGAGGTTGATTGGATGGAAACTTTGTCTCCAAAAGAGCAGCACCAGTTAGCTAGTTTAGATAAACTCACCGCCGATAGTTTAAAAAGCAGCGTGTACACTACATTCGCGGTATTAGCTGCGGAACCTTCCCTTTATGAAACTTTAAAGCAAAAGTCTCACTTTCTATCCTTGCGCGACCAACTAACCTTCGCTGTGTCGCCGGAAATCCGCCGGAGATACGAAGTTTATGTCAGCCAGCAGGCGATCGCGACTGGCTATCAAGCTTTAGCTGCCTCGAATTGGCAAGAAATATCCGATTTAACTGTGGCTAACCTCTACCACTTTTTTCAAATCCGAGAGGAATCCCCTGAAAATTATCCAACTGAGGACGAATTAGAAACGCCTTATTGGCACTTTCCCAAAACCTTAAAAAACGAGCTGAATTATACCAATTAAATGACTAATGACTAATGACTAATGATATCATGTACGATCGAGCGATTAAAAGGGCGGGTTTTTGAGATTGTCAATTATTGGCAGATATTTTGGGTGAACCCGCCCCTACCGTATTAGGGGTAATCGACCCGAATTGATATTACACCAGTTCCTCAACAGGATGGAACTGTAGGGAAGCTCCCAACCATTATGCAGTAAGTCATTCCCATCTAAAATCTAAAATCTAAAATCTAAAATCTAAAATCGGATGATTACCTCAACCACAACTTAATAGTATTGTCTTTAGAACCGCTAGCAATAGTTTTGCCATCAGGACTAAAAGTCACCACATAAACCTCATCGGAATGTCCCGTCAAAGTATTCAGCAATTCTCCGGTAGCAAAATCCCAAACTTTAATAGTTTTATCCTTGCTCCCGCTCGCAATAAAATTCCCATCCGGGCTGATAGCAACCGAGACAATATCGTCAGAATGTCCCTTGATAGAGCGAATTAAATCTCCTGTTTCGATATTCCAGATTTTAATACTTTCATCGTAGGAACCGCTAACAATTGTCTTGCCGTCTGGGCTAACAGCAACCGACCTCACCGCGTCGCCGTGTCCCTCAATAGTTTTGAGCAACGCCCCTGTTGTGACATCAACAACTGTAATTTTTTTATCCTTAGAAGCGCTAACCAAACTTTTTCCATCTGGAGTGAAAGCAACAGAATAAACAAAATCTGTATGGTCTGGAAAACTCTGAATCAAGCGACCAGTTGCTGCATCCGAAATCTTTGTGGTTTTGTCTCCGCTACCGCTAGCGACAAGCTGTCCGTTGGGGCTAAGAGCAACAGACCAAACAGAAGCAGTGTGGTCGAGACTGCGAATCACTTGCCCTGTTTTCAAATCCCACAACATGACTCGCCAAAAACCGGTTCCCGTCGCCAGTTTCGTACCGTTTGAGTCAAATGCAACCGACCAAATAGTGGAGGAATCTCCTGGAAAAGTGCGGATCGACTTGCCTGTAGCTAAATCCCAAATTTGGATGGTTTTGTCTTTAGAACCGCTGGCTAACATTAAGCCGTCTGGACTGAAAGCAACAGACCCAACGGCATCGGAATGCTGAGCGAAATTTTTGACTTTGGCGTTCTTCCACCGCAGACCTGCTTGGCACTGTTCTTGTAACTCCTGAGCGGACGCATAGCGGCTGGAAGTATCGGCAATTGTTGGTATTTGGCTGATGCAGTCTTCATAATTACTGCCTTTATAAAGAGCTTCAATTTGATTGAGCTGTTGGGATTCTTTCTGGACTCGCTGCTGCCATTCTTGCCACTTGAGATATCCATAAATTCCGCCGATCGCAGCTAAGAGAGCCGCAATTGTTGCCCCGGCAAGATAAGGATTGAATTTGCGAGTTTCTTTGGGGACAAGTGCTGCTGGGCTGGCGATCCTCTCTGTTGGCGTAGCCCCCGTAGGGGCGGGCTGCGCTAACGATAAATCGGTTTTTCCGTTCAGATGTACCTGCGGGGATACCGCCGGACTTGCCTGCAATTCGAGTTGAGGGGCACTGCTGGCTGGTGGCCCATTGGGGTTGCGGTGTCCCTCCAAAACTGTGGAGATCGCCTTGTACAATTTAGCAAATAAAGATTTAGGAATGACTAATTCTTCGATTTTCGCGGCATCTTCGTCGGTAAGCCCTAAAACTTGCTGCAAGCGTTTTAATTCGTCGCGAGTTTCCAGAGAAAATGGATATTCTTGCTGCATTGCTTCTTGCAGTGATTGTTCGTAGCGTTCGCCTTTTTCCCTGTATTTCCGGTAAGGGTTCAATACCTCATCTTCGATCGCCTCTGCTTCTTCTGGCAGCAATTCCAAACTGACGCGCAGTTCATCTAATATTCTCCGACCGACGACGGTAATATCACCCCGGCTGCTGCTGCGCCGATCGACTTCTTCGCGATATATTGTTAGCTTGGGAATCCGCGCCCGCGATCGATCGCCAATTTTCCTCAAATCGGCTAAAGCTTCCGCCGCCGACTGGTATCTCTCCCGAAAATCATAGCGCACCATATTGTCTAAAACATCGGCCAGCGCTTGGGAACACACGGCTAAATGTCGCCAAACAATTTCGCCTTTATTAGAATTTTTCAAATCCCGCAGTTTCGGCAAATCGTAAGCCGGCAAACCCGTCATTGCTTGGATGCCAATCATTCCCAAAGCGTAGATATCGCTGTTGAGTTGGGGGTTGTATTGAAATTGTTCGATCGGCATATATTCCAGGGTGCCAATCCGCACAGTTACCGGGGCTTGTCTTTGAGCAATGTGAATTTCTTTCACCGAGCCAAAGTCGATTAAAACTAACTTGTTATCTGAATAGCGGCGGATTAAGTTTGCCGGTTTAATATCTCGGTGAATTACTCCCTGTCCGTGTACAAACACTAAAATTTCTAACAGTTCCTTCAGCAAAGGAATCATTTTTTCTTCGCTCATAGGTTTGCCCGGTACAATCTCGGTTGATAGCGAGTGACCGGCAACAAAAGATTCAACTAAGAAAAATTCTTCATTTTCTTCAAAATAAGCGAATAGCTGAGGAATTTGGTCGTGTTGACCGAGCCTTTCTAGAACTTCTGCTTCTTTTTGAAAAAGACGGCGCGTAGTATTAATTAATTTCGGTTCGGTAGTACCGGGGCGCAGGTGCTTGACAAAGCACTGCGGTTCTCCGGGACGGCGAATATCTTTGGCAAGATATGTTTGTCCAAATTCTCCTGTTTCTATGACTTCAATGATTTGATAGCGTCCATCTAAAAGTTGGCTCACCATGATAATAACCCAGCCTTTTTTTGGTTGATTTTCGCAAGAAACAGTTGGACTGTTGAGTCAGTTGTATAGCCTTTTTCAGGTAAATTAGGTGTTCCAGGGCATTGGCAAAACAGGGCATTGGGCATTGGCAAAACAGGGCATTGGGTATTCGGAATAGTTGTTTCTTTCCTTCTTCTTTCTTTCCTTATTCCGAGTTCCATCGGACTTCTTCCCTCTGACTTCTTTCCTTCAGACCTCTTTCCTTCTGACTTCTGACTTCTGACTTCTGACTGAGATATTGCACCATTCTCAATTACTTGTTTAGGAACAGGCAAGATGCCTGTTCCACAAGAAAAATCATTCTTTGTGGAACGGGCATCTTGCCCGTTCTTGACAATGGTGTAACATCTCAGTTCTGACATACTTTATTTTTTCAACATCTGCAAAGCTTGATATCCCAAAAAGAAAAAACCCAAAGCGCCGAGTACCGCTATCGTGTTCGCAAACACATCGACTGTAAAAAATTCGCCCATTGCAATCTCCTCTGACAACTGATATCTATCCTCGGCTTTTCGGTCGCTGTCTGGGTGAGGGGTCTTGCCCCTCGGTGCGGGCGAGCCGAAAGATGCTCACAAATTATAGCAAAGGAGGTGGTCAATCGATTTTAGATTTTAGATTGAAGCATTGAAGCATTGAAGCATTGACTTGCGCGAGATGAATCCGGGGGCTTGTATCCTGGATGCTTTCGGTCAAAATAACTTTTCGGGCGATCGACTAGCTTTTTGCTTTAATATTTTTTAATATTTAGGGAGACAAATCCTGTACCGAAATTTTGAGGTCAGTTCGCTTTGATATTGTTAACCCTGCTAATTTTTTCTCTGATTGTAAGTAGAGCTTACAGTAAGAATTTGCGCCGATCGGTCAAAAATGCGCCTCGCACCGACAGAAGTTCCGCGAGGCCCTCACCGGAGTCCGCCGCGCAGTTCCCTAAAGTTTCGGTAATCGTACCAGCATACAACGAGGCAGAGAATATTCGGGATTGCGCGATCGCCATTTTGGAGAGTACACCGCTGTCTGTGGACAACTTAGAGGTTTTGATTGTAGACGATCGCTCGACAGACGACACCAAGGCGATCGGGCAAACCCTGCAACAGCAGCTCAACGACCCCCGGCTTAAAATATTAGCAGGTGAGCCGCGACCAACCAACCAATATTGGGCGGGCAAAAACTGGGCCTGCGCCCAAGCTGTTCAAATAGCAACCGGAGACTTCTTATTATTTATCGATGCCGACGTGCGACTCAAACCAGGGGCGATCGAAACCGCTATCGCCACAGCCGAAACCGAGAAAATAGACTTGTTCACCTGTATGCCAGCACTGGTTTGTGAGTGTTTTGCCGAGTGGTTAGTACAGCCGATAATGTTCAATCACTTAGCAGTTTGCTACGACTTTACCGCCGTCAACGATCCCTCGCAAACAGACAGTGCTTTTGCCGGCGGGCCATTCATGTTATTTAGGCGATCGGGCTACGAAAAAATCGGCGGTCACGAAGCCGTTGCAAGCGTTATTGTGGAAGATGTGGAATTAGCTAGACGCATCAAACGTGCGGGTTTAAAGCTCGGACTTTATTCCGGGTCAAATTTGGCATCCGTGCGGATGTATCGGTCTTGGAACGCATTGTGGGAAGGCTGGACAAAGAATTTGTATCTCGGCGCTAACCGCAGTTGGGGGCTGATGGTTTACATGGCTGCAATTATGTTTTTTCTTTATCCGATGCCGTGGTTGGCATTAGCTATCTTGCTGGCAAACGGGGACTTCGCAGAAATTCTGACAATCACCAATTACCAATTACCAATTACCAATTACCAATTGCCAATTACCTGGTTAACTATCTGTTTATCCGTAATCGTAATTTGGCAGCATTACACTTTGCGCCGCTTGGGTGCCGAGATTTCTGACTGTCCGACGAAATACTGGTGGTTGGGAGGTTTCGGAGGTGCGTTCGTGGCGGCGATGGCGATCGCCTCTGCGATTAAAACAGAAACCGGCTGGGGATGGACTTGGCGGGGTAGAACTTTGCAAATTAAGAGTTAATTAAGACTTGCATATGGGCAGGCAAGATGCCCAACCCCTACTCCCCACAAAAAATTAACTCCTTGTGGAACAGGCATCTTGCCTGTTCTTAAAAATCATCTAAAATGTGAGTTATAGAAGACAGAAGGCAGAGCTAATCATAACATCCGTTACATCCGTTACAGAATCCGTTGCCGAACTTCCGCGTATACAAAAGCAGGTACGCGCTTGTAAGCCGGCGTGCCCGATCGCCTTTCAATCTCCGGGTGAAAAATCACATTAACTTCAGGATAAAACATCAAAGCAGCACCCTCACGAACCGCCCCGTAAATCACCTCCACATTTTCCATTTTCCCCACATTTCCCTGCACTGTAACCCGCTGATGTTCTTGAAAACCCGTGCTTTCTGCATCCGCACGATTCATCAAAATGCAGTTGCGGTGCGGCATTCCCCGGTATTTGTCATCAATTTTGTAGACGACAGTATTGTGCTGAGAATAGCTGCGTCCCGTCATCAATGCCACAACAATACCCTGTGTTGACTCCGATACTCCAAACTCTTTCGCTTCCGGTAATCTCAGCTTAGGTAAAGGCGTGACAAACATCTTCGCTTTCCCAGACTCTGTAGGGAATTTAGGTTCTGTAAAAATGCGACCGCTGATGGTAAATTCCTCTTGTGTTTCATCAATTGTCGCTATTTTTTCATAGCCAGGAATAGTTTTAGCAATCAATTGCCGAACGTATTTTGTGTCTTGAAGTTGGCGCCAATCAACGGGAAAATTACCGTGAATTCGGCTGGCTAATTCTGTTAAAAAATGCACTTCAGGAATCAAATCAGAATTCTGGAGATGAGTTTCGCCCTCATCATTTAAACGCACAAAGTTATTCCCAGATTCCACCGTTGTTTTGTGGGGGTTTTCAAAGCGATTCAGTACCGGAATCACAATTGTATTGTGCTTTGCCAATCCGTGAAAATGCCCTAAATTCGGTTTGGTTGCGAGGTAGATAACTGTTTCAACATTGCTTAAAGCCTGTTTGGCCTGCGTTGAATCTGGATTCGCCCCATACAAGTTGCCGCCCAGACATATCAGCGTATCGACTTTGCCTGCCTCTGCTGCTTCAATGAGCGATCGAGTGTCGTAGCCCTTCACAGGACTCAGGGGACGATTCAATAACTTTTCTAAAGCTTGTTGAATTTCTTTTTTAAGCTTCACAGTGACGCCCATAGAGCCGAATCCTTGGACGTTTGAGTGTCCTCTGACGGGCATTAATCCCGCCCCTTCTTTGCCGACATTTCCTGTCATTAAGGCAGTATTGGCAATGCTGAAAACGTTATCTACACCGTTATCCTGTTGGGTAATTCCCATCGCCCAACCAAAGACTACTCGCTGGGACGTGCCAATAATTCTGGCGGTTGCCTCAATTTCTGCTTGGGAAACTCCGCAGGTTTTAGTAATAGTTTCCCAATCGGTTTCACGGGCGTGCTGTACTACTGCTTCCCAGCCTTCTGTATGAGCTTGCAAATAGCTTTTGTCCAGCAAACCTTGTTCGATTATAGACTTTTGAATGCCCACAAATAGCGCCGTATCGCTACCGGGAATTGGTTGCAAGTATAAGGAGGAAATATCGGAACCGGGGATGAGCGATTTGACGGGAAATGCCGGAGAACCAAACTTGACTAACCCGATTTCCATCACCGGATTGATTACAATTATTTTACCGCCTTTGTCGCGAATTTTAATCAATTCGTTCATCAAGCGGGGATGGTTGTAGGAAGAATTGCTGCCCGCGAGCACGACGCAATCTGCTTCCTTCAAGTTTTCTAGACTCACTACCGAGGTGCGGGTGGCAAACATTTCGCTTAACCCGATTGTCGAGGGAGCGTGGCAGAGATCGGAACAATCTGCTAAGTTATTGGAACCCATCGCCCGCATCATCAATTGCAGCAGAAAAGCCGCTTCGTTGGAAGAGCGACCAGAACTGTAAGAAGCCACTCGTTCGGGGGTTTTGCGAAAAGCAGCTTCGGCAATTTGATAAACTTCTTCCCAAGAAATGCGATCGTAATGAGATGAACCAGCCCGCAAAATCATCGGAAAACTAAGCCTTCCCAGCCTGTCGGCTTCCATTGAAGTTAATTGCTGAAGTTGTGCAATACTCTGCTGTTCAAAAAATTGAGTTGAGATAGCCGGCTTAATTTCAGCGGAGATTGCTTCGACGCTTTTCATGCACCGCTGAAGTTTTTCGCCCTCTTCATTTGTAAAACCTCCTTTCTGCCCGCCCGTGCCCCAAGAACAGGACAAACAAGCACTTTTGTGGAGCAAAGTTTTCCAAAGCTTCGGCCCTTCCGGGGACAATGTATGTTCGGCCCAATATTCAATTACGGGTAAACCGCCACCTATCTCTGGTGTTTCCTCGTTTGTCTCGTTGAATGGCGGGATTGGTTGGACATTTTGGGAGTTGACATCCATCTGGTTTACCTCGGGTTTTGATTGCTGGTTAATTCGGTGGGGAATTGCCAAAAAGGTTAAGCTTGTCAGTGGAATTTTAGCGCAATTTTACTGCCAACACAATTAGCCAGTAGATAGATTTGTTTAAGCGATCGGTTGAGCAACTCGACAGGCAGACGCGATCGCCTCTTGACAAAAAAAATGTATCTATTATAATAATTCATATACTCAGATATAAACACTACAAAATGCTAGAACTACATAAAAGTTATGTAATCGACGAAAATCAGCAGCCGATTGCTGTTCAAATCCCCCTTGAACAATTTGAGAAAATCGAGGAAATTTTGGAAAACTATGGTCTGGCTAAACTTATAGAAGAAACTGAAGGTGATGATAGATTATCAAAAGAACAAGCACTAAAGTATTATAACTCAATCAAACAAAATAATGTGGCAAGTTGAATATACAAATCGGTTCCTCAAAGAACTAGCTGCTTTACCTGCTGAAATTAGAAGTAGGATAGAACCTATAGTTTTTCAATTCTTAGAATCAGACAATCCCTTTGCATTAGGATATCTGGAAAAAATGAAAGGTTATCCAGATAAATATAAAATTCGTGTTGGTGACTAAGCTGTTACGCATTCAAATTGGAAATTCTGGACAGGCTAGAAGCGCGTCCCACAAGAGTTTTATTGATTTTTGACACACTGTTTAAATGTAGAACAGCTTACCGTATTGGACTCACAGTTGATGCACCGACAAAAACTTTAATTTGTCAGCGAGTAGCGCACCGCCGAGACATATACAGAATTTTTCCATAAAATTATGTTGATGAGAATTAGCAAAATATAATTATGTAGGGTGTGCAGCCCGCAACTTACCGCTGTCAATTTCACCGCTTCCCCTTATTTAACGCCTGCTTCCCAAATCCCAGACACAGCAGTCGATCGCCCTCAGCAACATTCGGGTCATTCTGCAAATAATCTCCCAACCATTCGCAACTCCGAGCAATGATATTATTCAGTTCCAAATTCGCCACAGGCAACAGAATTACAGTCCTATCCCTACTAGCAAAAGCCAGAGTTTTGCTGTCAGAACTAAAAGTAACGCTCAACACGCGATCGCTCGATTCCAAAGTCTTCGATAGCAGCGCCTTCTTGCCGTCAAAATCCCACAGCTTAACAGTATTTCCCCCACTCGCCGCCGCAATCAATTTGCCGTCGGGACTAAAACTCACGCTTTCTACAGTATCGCTGTGGTCGAGTTTTTCAGTTAAATTCGCCATTTTTCCATCAAACTCCCACAAGTAAACTTTTTTGTCACCGCAAGCAGCAGCAATAGTCTTACCGTCGGGACTAAAACTAACATTTTTAACACTGTCTTGGTGGTCTAGAGTTTTCATAATTTTTGCCGACGAACCATTAAATTGCCACAGGTAAACTCTCTTTTCTCCGGTAATTTCAAAAGCCTTTTTCTTCCCGCTTACCTTGTCCTCAGCAGCGGTAGCAGTAGCAATAGTTTTGCCGTCGGGACTGAAGCTAACGCTAATTACTGGATTGCTGTGATCTAGTTTTGCCAACAAAGTTGCTTTAGAACCGTTCCAGCGCCAGAGGTACAATTTGCGATCGGCACTTGCGGCGGCAATTATCTTTCCGTCTGGACTAAAACTCACGCTTCTAACAATGCCGCTGTGGCTGAGAGTATCTAACAGTTTGCCGTCTAAACTCCAGACTTTCACGGTTTTGTCATCGCTCGCCGAAGCAACAGTTTTATCATCAGGCGAAATGCTCACCCAGGTAACAGAATCCTTGTGACCTTCTAAGGTTTTGAATAAACTGCCGTCAGTGCGCCAAAGTCTCACTGTTTTGTCCCCGCTAGCAGAGGCAATTGTTTTACTGTCAGCACTAAAACTGACTTTGTAAACCCAGTCTCCGTGTCCCGATAAAATCTTATTCAGCGGAGTGCTGTCCGGTTTCCAAATTTTCACTATTTTGTCTTTACTTGCGGAAGCAATAGTGCCGTCACCGCTGAAACTCACGGCCCTTACGTCGTCTTGATGTCCTCGAAAAGTATTGAGCAAAGTGCCGCTGCGACTCCAAACTTTCACCGTATCGTCGGCACTGCCGGTGACAATTTGTTTGCCGTCGCGACTGAAACTCGCGCTGACAACTTCATCGTTGTGTCCTTTGAGAGTTCTGATTTCCTCACCGTTTCGGTTCCAAACTTTGGCTGTGGTGTCGGCACTTGCTGAGACGAGTTCTCGACTGTTTGGACTGAACTTAATGCTGTAAACAATGTCAGAATGTTTGGTTAGTGTTTTGGGATTAATTTTAAATTTCTGGGTTTTAGTTTCTCGGTTCCAAAGTTTGACAGTTTTGTCAACGCTTGCTGAGGCTATTGTTTGGCCGTCGGGGCTGAAACTGACGCCCAGCACCCAGTCTTTGTGTCCGGTTAAGGTTTGCAGCAATTTTTTGTTCGCAAGGTTCCAGATTTTGACGGTGTTGTCGTGACTGGCGGAAGCTAGGGTTTTGCCGTCGGGACTGAAACTGACGCTGGTGACGATATCGCGGTGGCCGGATAAAATGCCACTAGCACTTTTGTCGTTATCTACTTGCCAAATTCTAATTGTGCGATCGGCACAACCAGTAGCGATCGTTTTCCCATCGGGACTAAAACTAACACTCGTCACGCTATCCGGGTGATTGAAAGTTTTTAATAACTTACCTTCTTTAGTCCACAATTTAACAGTTTTGTCAGCACTTGCCGAAGCAACTGAATTGCCATCGGGACTGACACTAACATCCAAAACAAACTTGCTGTGCTGCTCGAAACGGTTGCGTTCTTGCACCCCGGAAACTGCTTGTCTGAGTCTTTCTGCAATTTTAGTTTTAGTGTCTACAGGAAGCGCTGTACTTTTCAGAGAATCACGACCAATTTTGATACTATTTCCCAACACTCCTAATTGATTTTTTTCATTAGAAATCACTAAAGATTCCGACGCCGAATTTAGGGCGTCAGTCCGACTTCTTTCTGCTTCTTGCCGCGCGCTTTCTGCTAATTTTGCTTGCTCGAATGCCATCGCCGAAACACCTCCGAGCACAAGCAGTCCTAGAACCGCTGCCCGCAATTGCCATCTCCGAGTTTGGTAAAGTTGAGCTTCCGCTTCGTGCTGTTTCTCTCTAGCTTCCGACAGCAAAGCATCTTGCTCTCTGTCTTTGCGAATTTGTTCAATTTCATCTCGGTTAATTTGGTTTTGCTTTCGCAGTTCCTCAAATTCTGCCTTTTTATCTAATTCTTGCTGCTGGCGAATGAAGCTAACTAAATAATCGTGAACGAGCTGATAAAGCTCTGCTGGCAGTTCCGTCCAGCGAAAAACTAAACCCGAGTTTACTAACAGTTCTAAAACTAAATCTAATTTGTCAGCTTCAGCAAATGTCGCTAAATTAGAGGCTAATTCGGCGCGGGTTTTTAGGGGACGGATCTCATCTTCATCTGTCAGCAAATACAAAACTCGGCGCGCCGCTACTTCATTTTCCGGGCCGCAATCTTTGATGACTTCTTCGAGAAATCTTTCGACTAATTTTTGTTGCGGATTGTTGCCAAGTTCCTGATATTGAGTTAAAGTTCTAATGTTCTCTTGTTGCAGTTGAGCGCCGACAAGTTGTAGTTCGATCGGGCGGACTTCTCCTAATTCTCCAGCTAAATCTTGGACTAATTCTTCGATCAGCTCCGGTTCTAAGTAAAACTGCGCTCGCTCAGTTAAAGTGCGAATTACCGATCGCGCATCGACCAGCGAAAAATTTCCCAAATAAAACAGAATGTTTTTGCTGAGAATGTCCTCTAAAATATCATTGTTAACGAATCCTGTCTGGTTTTTGGGTCGGGAAAATTCCAGCAAATAGTGTAAGTAATCTTCCCGCAAACACAGGACGACTTTTAAATATTTGATTTTCAAGCATTCCCGCAAAAAATCAAAAAATACTTGTCGTTCCGCTGGCTCTTTCCACACGAAAAAAAATTCTTCAAATTGGTCAAATATCAGAACAGTCACTAGATGTTCTGAATTTATTTGCAGCTCCTTGATAATGTTTTCGTATTCGATCGCCTGTTGTTGTATGATTAATTCTACTGGCTGTGACTGCTCCCTTCTCTCCTCATTATTCCCAGTCGAGTCACCGTGAAATCCCGAAATATGATTTCCCTTGACTGCACCTGCTTCTACAGGAAAATCTACCGGATCATTTTCTGGTAAGGCTTCGGAAATTTCCGGATCGAATATTTCAGCTTTCCCAGCAGATAACTGTCTGGTCAATTCCCGCGGCCAGTTGTTGTAAACTTGCAGCACTACGGGCAAAACAGTCCGCATTTCTATTTTTTTTTGTTTGAGAGCTGGTACTAATCCTCCCGTGACTATTGAACTTTTGCCAACTCCAGACTGACCGTAAATTACTGTCAGTTTGTCGGGGGTATTGTTCATCCTATATATCAAGCGGTTGAGGTCTTGCTCTCTGCCGGAAGCTGTAATTTCGTCAGCAATAGTAGCAGCGCCGGCAATAGTTTCGGCGACGGAATTAACCGCTTCTCTGTGCGGCTGCAATTTTCCGGCTCCAATAAAAGCTCGGAACCGATACGTGTGTTCCACTGCTCGATAATCTTGCTTAATTTGAAATGCTTCGAGATATTCTCCCCGCTGAAAATAGAGCGATCGCAGCATTTCTAAAACCCGCAAATACAGTTGCGGGTTGTAGCAAGGTTCGGTTTCCAAGCGAGCAAGCTCTAAATTTGCGATCGCCTCCTGCACCTCACCCAACTGACTCTGGGCCTCTGCTAAAATTAACAGATACAAGCCTAGATGCTGCGACTTTACAGGCGTTCCCTGTCCCGTCGCTTCTAAATTTGAGTTGAGAACGTCTAGAGCGATTAAAGCCCATTCTTTCGCCCCTGGCCAGTTCTTTTGCTCTAAGGCTACTCTAGCCAAAAAGCCGTAATCTTGAGCCAAATTAACTGCTGAATTTTCCATATTTTCATGTAACCTCCGAGCTTTGATAGCTAAATTCCAGAGTGCATCCCAATCTTCTAAATGCTGCAATACTTCGCCAAGTTGATTGATGAATATACCAACGGCATCCGGCCGTCCCGCCCGTTCTAAAACATCAATACATTCCTGAAAATAATTCTTAGCTTCCGTCCAGTAAGGACGGTTGCCGCTGCGGTGTTTTTCGGCTTGGAAGCGGTAGCAAAGACCGATGTGGAATAGCAGCATTCCCTCTAACACCGGTGCAGGGTGAACGGTAAATAACAAATCGCTAAATTCTGTTTTTGGCCCAATAAATGCTACTTGATACTTCCAAAAACTGAGACTTTTTTGATACAATTCAATAGCCGTAGGGATGCGGTGACAAGCATATTCGTGCCTACCGCGAATAAATTGCAAACTCGCTTCAATAGCTGGTTCTAACCTGATGTTGCAAGTTTGCAAGTCTTGGCTAGCCGACTCTAGTTCACTCAAAGAATTGGCTCCGAGAATGGCAGAATTAGTTAAACGCCAATTGCCACTTTCTAAAATGTTGGAAAAAATGCGATCGGCACTTTTGCCCAGGAAATCAACCAAGTCGTCGGGGCCAATCACAAATTCCACACTTGTCGTCCAAGTTTCGATATCTGTTACTAACCGAATCAGTTTTTTTAAGATTTTGTCTGTCACCCACAGCACCACCGGGAAGGGAAAATTATTCCGAAATTCTTCCCTCACGTAGTTGGTAGATGTCAGCAGTCGATCGATCGCACTTACCGATTCTAATCCAAACACCATTAAAGCTGGCGGATGGCTGCAGGAAATTTTGGTTTCTATCGTCGTGTAAAGAGTTTTAACAGATGGCGGGAGGACAATTTCTCGAATCTCGATATCAGACTCCTCCCGCAATTGCCTTACAATTTCCTCTCTCATCGCACTGTAATTGCACCGCACCAAAATCAGGGAAAATTGCCCCTGAGACATCGAGAGAGTCCGGGTGAGAGTTTGCAGCGAACTTTTGTTTTGCTGTGCTGCGGTGTCTTGCTGGCAGTGGGAATTAATCATAATTAATATTTGAAAAAGTTTCTGAGGATAGGTGCTGTCAACTGCCGAAAAAAGGAAGTTCGGCAACGGATTTTTTAACGGATGTAACGGATGTAACGGATGGCAGTTCGGCAACGGATTTTTTAACGGATGTAACGGATGTAACGGATGGCAGTTCGGCAACGGATTTTTTAACGGATGTAACGGATGTAACGGATGGAAGTTCGGCAACGGATTTTTTAATGGATGTAACGGATGGAAGGACTCGACGGCAGGGGGAAAGTGCAATTAAGAACTTCCTAACCGTTGTGGCGGTTGCTCTAACTAAGTTTACTTTTACCCGTTGTTACGTTTGCCAATCACAGCGAAGAATCACATGATTAATTTTATTTTTGCCCTTTTTGGCGATTTCCCATCACTGGGAACTATCAATTAATTAAGTTTATTTCAGCCTGCATACTTATTATTTTAGCCGATCGCAATTAAAGCATACCCAAAAAAATACATACTCTGTTATTCGCATATTCCCAGCAAAATCAACCGGAGTTTACTGAAATCTTGATAATTGCTCCAATTCTACCCAGCAAATGAGTCTTTGTTTGCGGGAGTCCCAGCCATCGCCAAAATCGCACAAATCCGATTCAGTTATTCGCAGATCCCAGAAATCCGGCATTCTCGGGTTGACTGGCCCCTGGCCGCACTGAGATAAACTACCGGGGGCGGCTCATCAATTACAGCTTGAAGATTTTTTGTCATAAATTTACTAATCTCCATATCTAAAGTAGCTGCGAAATCAGGTTCATCCCAATCCTCGCTTTCTTCAATGCTAATTGTTGTTGGTGGCCCAATATCAAAATCTAGCTCATCGCCAAAATCCGAAACTTTCTTAATTGGATCTATTTTCTGACTGGTATCAGTGGCAAAAGCTTGATTTGTATTGGCTATTAGTACGATCGGCAGTGCTACTATAACACTTATCGTTTGTCGCGCCGTGATTTTCCTCATGGTATCCTCCTGATATAAACTAAACTTTGGTACTGCTATACATTCAACATCTGCGGCTACTTTAGAGCGCTGTGAGTCGATTTTAGATTTGAGATTTTAGATTGACTCCACAGATGAATCTGAGAGCATTAACTAGGGTCTAAAATTTTATGCCTGGGGGCCGAGAAACCGCGTTTTTTTGCCTAAAGATGCGTTACACACCGTAAATTCGGTAAAAAACCCGGTTTCTTTGTCGGAGTGCGTCCAGGACTGTAATTAATAGTGGCTTGTTTTTCCACAGGAGATAACCTTATCTGTGACTGTTTGTGGCAAGTTTGCTTAACGGAGCATATCCGGTCAACTGTTTGCCTTTGTATTTACTACGTGAAAACTCTTAAACAGTCAGGTTTTCCCGGTAAGTAATTCCCCGGTGTTTGCGAGTGTTCATCTCAGACTCGAAGCAAAGTGGGTGAGAAGTCCGCGCGTGCGTAGCTATCCCGTAGGGAATCGCACACCCGTTTTCGCACACCAGTTTTGGCACACCCGCGCTGCCACCAGCAAGCTGATGTGACATACCACAGCCACGGAATATCTGTCAATACTTATATCTTAACATTTCTAATTTTTTGCATAATTCTCGTTACCAGGAAGAGCCTGGTAACGCAGCTCGGCGAGGCAGAGCCTCCAGCCAAGTCGAGAGGACTCCTATTTCGTCAAGCCGTGTTCGAGAGCGAAGCGAACCAACTCAGTACGGCTGTTAGTACCCGTCTTGCTAAACAAACGGCTGACGTACTTTTCCACATTACGCACGCTAGTTTCTAAGCGGCGGGCAATTTCCTTATTCATCAAACCTTGAGCAACCAAATCCAAAACACTTTGTTCTCGCGGAGTCAAATCAATTTTAATCGGCGAAGGACTTTGGGCGATCGAACTCCGCCCGCTCAGCAAAGACTCAATTCTCGCCATTTGGCTTGTCAAAGCAGCAATATCTGGACTTTCAGGATTTTCGCTCGTCTCCTTAGCAGCCGCGCGGCGGGCCAGCAAATTGGTTACTATTGCTACTAATTCGTCGGGATCGAAGGGTTTAGAAAGATAAGCATCGCAGCCTGCTTGATAGCCTTGAATGCGATCGCTCGTCATCCCCTTAGCAGTCAAAAACACCACCGGCAAAGCCTTATAGCGAGGATCTTCCCGCACTTGCTTGAGAAATTGATAACCGTCCACCTGGGGCATCATAATGTCTGAAATCACCAAATCTGGATTAGTCTGCTGCAAGAGTTCCCACCCATCGCGAGCATTACTGGCCACCTCAACCGCAAAATCGCTATCTTCCAAATAAGCTTGTACTGCTTCCCGCAAGCCCGGTTCATCATCTACCAATAATAATCGTGCTGACATAGTTGTTACCTTTACGCTTTACCACTATTTTTTAATTTAGCCGCATTTAAGTCTTATTGTCACTCCATCCCTCGAAGGAAGTTAAAAACTTGTTGTCCAACTCAAGAGCTTTGAGTTAGGTTTTGATCTAACGATTAAAAAGTGTTTAAATCTTTAATTCAAAACTCGAAACTCAAAACTCAAAATTATTGTTGAACCCTTCCACTTAAACTTTTGAACGATCTGTCAAAATTTCATAGCCAGTTTCTGTCACCAACACAGTATGCTCAAACTGAGCCGACATAGCATTGTCAACGGTTACAGCAGTCCACTTGTCAGAAAGCGTCCGAGTGTATTTAGAACCG
This sequence comes from Microcoleus sp. B6-A1, assembly GCF_036705085.1. Lineage (NCBI taxonomy): Bacteria > Bacillati > Cyanobacteriota > Cyanophyceae > Oscillatoriales > Microcoleaceae > Microcoleus > Microcoleus sp. B6-A1. The sequence continues at coordinate 45,464 of NZ_JAUBTU010000007.1, read as the reverse complement.
GCATTCAGAATTGGTTCGATCGCCAATGTCATGCCCGCTCGCAATTTCACGTTCGGCATTTCCCGCGTGCGGAAATTGAAAACCGACGGTTCCTCGTGCAAATTTCGCCCGACACCGTGGCCGGTAAACTCCTCAACGACGCTAAAACCGTTGCTTTTGACATGATCTTCGATCGCACCAGCCAGATCGAGCAAATAGGCTCCAGCCTTCACTTGTTCGATGCCTTTGTAGAGAGCTTCTTCTGCAACTCGGATTAATTTTGCCGATTCGGGAGTCACTTCCACAACTGCGATCGTGATGCAAGAATCGCCGTGAAAACCTTGGTAATATGCCCCCGTATCTACCTTGAGAACATCTCCTGCCCGAATTACCTTTTTGGCGCTGGGGATGCCGTGAACAACTTCGTTATTAATGCTAGAGCAAATCGAACCGGTGAAACCGTGATAGCCTTTAAAACTGGGAGTTGCACCCATTTCGCGGATGCGTTTTTCGGCATAAGCATCCAAATCAGCAGTAGTCATTCCCGGTTTCACCATTAGGGAAATTTCTTTGAGTACCGTTGCAACGATTTTCGCTGCCTGCCGCATAATTTCGATTTCGCGTTCCGACTTAATTTCAATGCCTCGACGCTGTTTTTTGACTTGGGGTGCTTGAGTTGGGCTAGAAAGCAGACTGCTAAAAATATTCATGAATTGATTGGCGAGTAATTTTGTACTTGGACGGCAGGTTGAAGCAAAAAACGGCAAATATCCAGTTTTTTGTGGAAAAACGAGTGTCTTGTTCCGAACTGTCGATCGCGTATCCTTTTAGCTAGCTTAATATTTTTCTCAGTAATCGGCACGAAATTGGGGGGTCAATCAGCCTTCACGCACGGGCTCTCCTGCCCAACCCCTACTCCCCACCAGAAAATTTACTCTTTGTGGAACAGGCATCTTGCCTGTTCTTGAGCATGGTGCAAGATATCAGTTGGAGCGGGATTTCCGAGTCTTCCTGTGAGGTTAGCAATTGCGGCAATTAACTTATTTATGTCAACTGGTTTAGATAAGTGCATCTGGAAACCCGCTTCCAGCGCTTGCTTGCGCTCGGACTCTCTGGCGTAGGCCGTCAGAGCGATCGCAGGCATCTTTCCACCCCTAAGCACTTCCATTTCTCTCACCCGCGCGATCAACTCGTAGCCGTCTGCTTCGGGCATTCCAATGTCGCTCAGCAGCACATCCGGCCAATAACTCTCCAGTGCATCTAGAGCCCCGGCCACCGATGCCGCCGATCGCACCATAGCTCCTTCGTCTTCGAGTAAAGCAATCAAAAACTCCCGCGTGTCATCGTCATCATCCACCACCAGCAATTGCAAATTAGCCAGACTGGGCAGAGCCTCTGTCCCGTCATTGAGTTCCGACCAAGCATCCCCTGCACCTCCGGTCTTCCTCTGAGCAATAGGTAAAGCCACCGTAAATTTCGCACCCTCGCCCGGATTATTCTCTGCATACACCTTACCGCCGTGCTGTTCAACCAAGTGACGGACGATCGCCAATCCCAGTCCCAAACCCCCGTAAGACCTAGTTGTGCTGCTATCAGCTTGGCGGAAGCGATCGAAAACATAAGGCAAAAAATCAGGAGCGATACCAATGCCGCTATCAATTATCTGAATGTGAGCCTCATCTCCAACTGACTCTAACCGCACCTCTACTTTACCCTCTTGCGGACTAAACTTAATCGCATTTGACAGCAAATTCCACACAATTTGCTGCAACCGATCGGGATCGCCGATAACTTCACCTACATTGGGACTGCACGTTAATTCTATGACTATTGATTTTTCCTCAGTCAGCGGCTGCAAAGAATCTATTGCCAGCTTAATCGCAGATTCCAACCGAATCGGATGCTTATTTAAATTTAGTTTCCCCCGCAGAATCCGCGAAACATCTAAAATATCTTCGATGAGTTGAGCTTGAGATTTAGCATTGCGCTCAATTGTTTCTAGGGCTTTCTCAATAGTGTCTTGGTCAAATGTTTTGGTACGAAGCAGCCTAGACCAGCCGAGAATTGCATTTAAAGGAGTGCGGAGTTCGTGAGAGAGAATAGCTAGAAATTCATCCTTCATCTGGTTAGCTCTCTCCGCTTCTTGCCGCGCCACTTGTTCGCGGATTAGTCTCCCGCGTTCTTCCTCTGCTTGCTTGCGGTCTGTGACATCTCTAACCGTGCCCACATGACCGATAAGTTTTCCCAAATCCGAAAACATTGGTGACGACTGCACGTGAACCCAACGCACACTTTCGCTACCAGCTAATCGAAACTCGTTAGAATATTCCTGACTTTCTTTAATCCAAGCTAACCAATCTGTGACTACGCGATCGCGATCTTCTGGATGAACTTCCCGCTGCCAAACCTCTACCAAGCTTTCGTCCAAAGCTAACCCGCAAATCGCTTGACAACGGGGATTAATGTAAGTACAGCGGCCTTCAACGTCAGCTAAGTAAATTCCCAGTGGCGAACAAGCACACAAAGTGCGAAACCGCTCTTCACTTTTACTTAGTTCACTATTAACAGCAGCTAACTGTGTTGCTTGCTGCTTCACCTCGACGGTTTTTTGGAACAATTCCACAAAAACCCCCACCTTCGATGTCAATATTTCGGGTTCCAAGGGTTTGAACAGGTAATCCACCGCACCCAGAGAATAACCTTTAAACACGTGGGTGTCATTACTGCTGAATGCTGTGATAAAAATAATCGGAGTCGCTCGCGATCGATCTCTAGAGCGAATCAATGTTGCTGTCTCAAATCCATCCATTCCCGGCATCTGCACATCAAGCAAAATTACCGCAAAATCTTCATTAAGCAGACATCTCAGAGCCTCCGCGCCCGAATTAGCTTGTACTAGATGATAAGAGGGGCTGTTGAGGATAGCTTCTAGAGCTACCAAATTTTCTGGGCGATCGTCAACTAAAAGGACATTTACTCGATGGGGGGACTGCAGATTCATAAATTTTTTAATCTTTAATTCTTAGCAAATTGACTAAACAGGGAGCGATTTTAGAGAGGGGTAAAATCCAGTCTACTTCAACATTTGCGATCGCCGACGCTGGCATGGTCGGGCATAGAGCTGAAGCCGGTTCCTCCACAAATGTCAATCCTCCCTCAGCTTTAATTTTTGCCAGCCCTTTACTACCATCCGAATTAGCTCCCGTTAAAATTATCCCGATCACTTTCTCCCCAAAGGCATCCGCAGCAGACTCAAACAGCACATCGATTGAGGGCCGCGCGTAGGAGACAGGAGCCTCAGTTGATAGTGCAAATTTAGGAGTTCCGCGATTGGGGATTGGGGATTTTGAATTATGGATTGACTCCACTGCCACGCTCCCCCATTCTGTAAAGTTGTTTTCATACAGGCTAAACTCCTCGTCAGAGGGCGATTCTATTAGCAAGTGATAGTCAGCAGGAGCCAAGTAAACCCGTCCAGGTACGATCTCCTCTTTGTCTTCGGCCTCTGTGATTTGGAGAGAGCTTTGCTGTTGTAAAACATCCGTGAGCCTATTCTGAGAACTCTTATGGCGGTGTTGGACAATAACTACAGGCAAAGGAAAGCTTTGTGGCAAATCTGCCAGCAGCACAGTCAGAGCCTGTAGCCCTCCCAAAGACGTGCCCACAACCACTATTTCAAAATTTTTTTTATTTAACTCTTCGGTAGAGTTTATCACTACTTTCAATTGGTTCATAGTATTTTTCATAAGGTGTAAAAGTCATAGACTCCTGATGTCCTAGTCCTAAAACTCCAAACATTCCCAGGCTCTCATAAAAAAGCTTGTGTACCCGCTCTTGGAGGTTTGAATTGAAATAAATCAGCACATTACGGCACAAGATAACATTAAATTCATTAAAAGAATTATCCGTTGCTAGGTTGTGGTGAGCAAAGACAATATTATCTTTAAGTGAAGAGCGAAAAATCGCATTTTCATAGGCAGCAGTGTAATACTCAGAAAACGCTTTCTTGCCCCCCGCTTGGTGGTATAGTTGCGTATATTCTTGCATTTGTTTCAGCGGGAATATCCCTGTTTTGGCGGTTTTCAAAACTAATTCATTCATGTCCGTAGCGTAAATCCGACAACGGTCGTACAGTCCTTCTTCTTGCAGCAAGATTGCCATAGAATAGACTTCTTCGCCCGTTGAACATCCAGCGTGCCAAATCCGAATAAAAGGATAAGTACGCAGTAGCGGCACCACTTTATTTCTGAAACTAATGTAAAAGCTGGGATCGCGAAACATCGCCGTTACATTGACAGAAATATCCAGCAGTAAACGATCTAGGTAAGCAGGATTGTGAAGTACCTTTTCCTGAAGGGCAGAGACAGTGGTGAGCCGTTCCGAGCGAATAGTGTTCCAAATACGGCGCTTGAGAGAGGCAAGAGCATAATTGCGAAAATCAAATCCGTAATAGCGAAACATTCCCTCTAGTAGGAGTTGAATTTCGATTGTTTCAAGTTCATGGCTTTGGGGCATTTTTAATTACTAATTGGTTATTGGGCATAGTTGACTGTTGACTGTTGACTGTTGACTGTTGACTGTTGACTGCTGACTAATGACTAATGACTGTTGACTGTTGACTGTTGACTGTTGACTGTTGACTGTTGACTGTTGACTGCTGACTGTTGACTGCTGACTAATGACTAATGACTGTTGACTGTTGACTGTTGACTGCTGACTGTTGACTGCTGACTAATGACTAATGACTAATGACTAATGACTAATGACTAATGACTTCTTCCTATCGATAAAGCCAGACACGCAGCAGCGAGAGCAACTGTTCCGTATCAACAGGTTTGGTAATGTAGTCAGACGCACCAGCTTCGATACATTTTTCCCGATCGCCCTTCATAGCTTTCGCAGTAAGAGCAATCATTGGCAAGGAAGCAAATTGAGGCATATTACGAATTGCTTGCATGGTTTCGTAACCGTCCATCTCTGGCATCATCACGTCCATCAACACAATATTTATGCCAGGGGTATTTTGCAATTTAGCAATGCCCTCTCTGCCATTCTCAGCATACTCAATCTTCATTTTATGGCGCTCCAGCATACTCGTGAGGGCGAAAATATTCCGCATATCGTCGTCAACAATCAAGACTGTTTTGCCCGCCAGCGTCGAATCTGTTTGATACAATTGCTCTAGCATTTGGCGCTTCGGTTCCGGCAAATTTGCTTGGACTCGGTGCAAAAACAAAGCTGTTTCATCTAACAAACGTTCTGGCGATCGCACATCTTTAACAATGATTGTTTCGGCCATGCGCTTGAGTTGAGTTTCTTCGGATCGTGTCAACTCTTTGCCCGTATAAATAATAAGCGGCAGACTTTTCAAAGTAGCCTCTTGCTTGATCTGCTCTATCAGTTCAAAACCCGTCATATCTGGTAGTCCCAAATCGAGTACAACGCAGTCAAAATGCCCCGATTTCAAAATTGCTAGCGCCTCTGCACCACTCCCCACAGCCGTTGTAGAAACATCGTGATTGCCGATTAAATCCACAATGCCCAGACGCTGCGTTTCGTCGTCTTCCACGACTAGCAAATTCTTCACTGGCCGCTCCACAAACCCCTTAATATCAGTCAAAGCTTTGCTCAATGCTTCGCGACTGACAGGCTTTTGTAAGTAGGCGATCGCCCCTAACTGCAAACTACGCTGCCGCCCTTCTTCAACTGATACAATGTGAACCGGAATGTGGCGCGTACTTGGGTCGTGCTTCAAGCGATCGAGCACTGTCCAGCCATCCATCACAGGCAAATTTAGATCTAGCATAATCGCAGTTGGCTTGAACTCTCGCGCCATCGCCAAACCGATATCGCTCCGCAAAGCCACCAAACCTTTAAAACCCTGTTCCTGCGCCATATCCAACAGAATTCGAGCGAAGTTTACATCATCTTCAATAATCAAAAGCACGCGATCGTCACTCTCAATATTTTCTCGATCATCAGAGATTAAAGGTGAGGGGTAAGGCGCGATCGGCAAGTGGAAATTCGGCAAAGGAAGTGCGGGAGAATTAGCAGGGGGTAATTGAGGCGTTTGCTTGCCCGTCCCCGAACCCGTTTCATTCATTATTCGCGATTCTTGGTAAGTTTGTGGCAGATAAAGCGTGAACCTACTACCCTCACCAGGGCGACTTGTCAATTTAATTTCTCCACCTAACAAATTAGCGATTTCTCTACTAATTGACAAACCCAAACCCGTTCCCCCGTATTTGCGGCTAGTGCTACCATCTGCTTGTTGGAAAGCCTCAAAAATAACCCTGTGTTTTTCAGCAGAAATCCCAATCCCGGTATCGCTAACTGAGAAAGCCAAAACAGTAGGGGAACTCCTTAAACTTTCTATCTCTAAACTCCACCCTTCCCGCGCTACTTCCGCACGCAATTTCACCTCACCTCGCTCTGTAAACTTAAACGCATTAGAGAGGAGATTCTTCAAAACTTGTTGCAGGCGTTTAGCATCAGTATAGAGACCTTTTGGCAACCCAGCCTCAAGCTCTATTTTAAAACTCAACTTCTTATCCTGGGCGATTTGGCGGAAAGTCCGATCCAAATGATCTCGCAAGTCCGTAAACAACACTTGCTCAATTTCCACGGACATCGTGCCCGATTCAATCTTAGCGAGATCCAAGATGTCATTAATCAGCCCCAGCAAATCATTTCCCGCCGAGTAAATTGTGCGCGTGTATTCAACTTGCTTCAGAGTCAAATTGCCTTCAGTATTGTCAGAAAGCAATCGAGCCAGAATCAACAGCGAATTTAGCGGAGTTCGCAACTCGTGAGACATATTTGCCAGAAACTCCGACTTATACTTAGAAGTTAGAGCCAACTGTTCGGCTCTTTCTTCCAACAACCCCCTCGCCTGTTCGATATCTCGGTTTTTCCGCTCAACTTCCTTATTTTGCAGCGCTAGCAATTCAGCTTGTTCTTCTAGTTCTTCATTCGTTTGTTGCAACTCTTCCTGCTGACTCTTCAACAGTTCCTCAGATGCGCGGAGTGACTGCGCTTGCTGTTCGAGACGCTTGTTAGTTTCCGTTAGTTCTTTTTGCTGAGTTTGTAACTCTTCTGCCAAAGACTGTGACTGTTTCAGCAACTCTTCCGTCCGCATACTCGCCGCAATTGTATTTAAGACAATTGCGATACTTTCTGTAAGTTGGTCGAGGAATGTCAAGTGTATTTCGCTGAAGCGGCGGAACGAAGCTAACTCGATTACTGCCGTCACTTGTCCCTCAAATAGTACGGGTAAAACCACCACATTCAACGGCGTAGATTCTCCCAGTCCCGATCCAATTTTAACGTAGTTTTCCGGCACTTCTGTCAACAGTATGCGTTCCTTTTCCAGGGCGCACTGTCCTACCAAACCTTCGCCTAAATGGAATCTATTTCCTAACTGTTTGCGTTCGCGGTATGCGTAGGTACTTAACAGTTTGAGAAACGGATCATGTTCGACAGATTCCATCATGAAGAAGACGCCATGCTGAGCAGACACCAGCGGCGTCAATTCTGATAGAATTAGTTTAGAAACAGTTTCTAAATCCCGCTGACCTTGTAGCATTCGAGTGAACTTAGCAAGGTTTGTTTTCAGCCAATCTTGCTCAGTATTCTTCTGCGTCGTCTCCCGGAGATTGGCGATCATCTGGTTAATGTTGTCCTTAACAATGGCAACTTCTCCTTCCGTGGCGACGGAAATTGACCTCGTTAAATCGCCTCTGGTAACAGCAATTGCCACTTCTGCAATCGCCCGCAACTGAGTAGTCAAATTCGCCGCCAACTCATTCACATTATCCGTCAAATCTCGCCACGTCCCCGCCGCGCCCGGAACCTTCGCCTGGCCGCCCAATTTCCCTTCAATTCCCACTTCCCGCGCCACTGTAGTAACTTGATCGGCAAACGTCGCCAGCGTATCAATCATTTCGTTAATCGTATCTGCCAGAGTCGCAATTTCTCCCTTAGCTTCCAGCATTAATTTGCGCTTCAAATCGCCATTCGCCACCGCCGTCACAACCTTAGCAATACCCCGCACTTGCGCTGTCAAATTCCCCGCCATCGAGTTTACGTTGTCGGTTAAATCTTTCCAAGTTCCCGCAACTCCTTTCACCTCAGCTTGACCGCCCAATTTACCCTCAGTCCCCACCTCCCGCGCCACCCGCGTCACCTCAGAAGCGAAGGAATTAAGCTGATCCACCATCACGTTAATAGTATCTTTCAACTCCAGAATTTCGCCTTTGACATCGACGGTGATTTTCTTAGACAAATCGCCATTTGCCACCGCTTTCGTCACTTCCGCAATATTCCGCACCTGCGCCGTCAAATTCCCCGCCATCAAGTTAACATTATCGGTTAAATCTTTCCAAGTTCCCCCTACACCCCGCACGTAAGCTTGCACACCTAATTTACCTTCCGTTCCTACTTCCCTAGCAACTCTGGTTACTTCTGATGCGAAGGAACTCAACTGATCCACCATGATGTTAATCGTGTTTTTCAGTTCGAGAATTTCCCCTTTAACATCTACTGTAATTTTCTTGGATAAATCGCCATTGGCCACAGCGGTTGTCACTTCGGCAATGTTACGCACTTGTGCTGTTAAATTCCCCGCCATCGAGTTAACTGAATCCGTTAAATCTTTCCAAGTTCCCGCAACTCCTTTAACTTCAGCTTGCACGCCTAATTTCCCTTCCGTTCCCACTTCCCTCGCAACCCTGGTTACTTCAGAGGCGAAGGAATTTAACTGATCCACCATCGTGTTGACGGTGTTTTTCAACTCCAGAATTTCACCTTTAACATCTACAGTAATTTTCTTCGACAAGTCGCCATTTGCCACAGCAGTCGTAACAGCCGCAATATTCCGTACTTGTTCGGTCAAACTACCCGCCATGAAGTTAACGCTATCCGTTAAATCCTTCCAAGTTCCTGCTACGCCTCGCACATCCGCTTGACCGCCGAGTTTACCTTCCGAACCCACTTCTCTGGCAACCCTGGTTACTTCAGATGCGAAGGAATTAAGCTGATCCACCATCACGTTAATGGTGTTTTTTAGTTCTAAAATTTCGCCTTTAACCTGTACCGTAATTTTTTTAGATAAGTCACCGTTAGCAACCGCCGTCGTCACCTCAGCAATGTTGCGGACTTGTGCGGTAAGATTGCCGGCCATTGAGTTAACTGAATCCGTTAAATCTTTCCAGGTTCCTGCTACTTCTTGCACTTCTGCTTGTACGCCTAATTTCCCTTCCGTTCCCACTTCCCTAGCAACCCTGGTTACTTCAGATGCGAAGGAATTTAACTGGTCAACCATCGTGTTGACGGTGTTTTTCAGTTCGAGAATTTCGCCTTTAACATCTACGGTAATTTTCTTAGATAAATCGCCCTTGGCCACAGCGGTTGTCACTTCAGCGATGTTCCGCACTTGTGCTGTCAAACTGCCTGCCATGAAGTTAACGCTATCCGTTAAATCCTTCCAAGTTCCGGCAACTCCTTTCACCTCAGCTTGACCGCCGAGTTTGCCTTCGGAACCTACTTCCCTAGCAACTCTGGTTACTTCAGATGCGAAGGAATTTAACTGATCCACCATGATGTTAATAGTGTTTTTTAACTCCAGAATTTCACCTTTAACATCTACTGTAATTTTTTTAGATAAGTCACCATTTGCCACAGCCGTCGTCACGTCGGCAATATTCCGTACTTGTGCGGTAAGATTGCCGGCCATTGAGTTAACTGAATCCGTTAAATCTTTCCAGGTTCCAGCAACTCCCCGCACTTCAGCTTGCACCCCTAATTTGCCTTCCGTTCCTACTTCCCTAGCAACTCTGGTTACTTCAGATGCGAAGGAACTCAACTGATCCACCATGATGTTAATCGTGTTTTTCAGTTCGAGAATTTCCCCTTTAACATCTACTGTAATTTTCTTGGATAAATCGCCATTGGCCACAGCCGTCGTCACTTCGGCAATGTTACGCACTTGTGCTGTTAAATTCCCCGCCATCGAGTTAACTGAATCCGTTAAATCTTTCCAGGTTCCAGCAACTCCTTTAACTTCTGCTTGCACGCCTAATTTCCCTTCGGTTCCCACTTCCCTAGCCACCCGCGTTACTTCCGACGCAAAGGAGCTCAACTGGTCTACCATTGTGTTAACAATTTGCGCGGTTTGGAGGAATTCTCCTTTGAGGGGTCTGTCTTCTATTTCTAAGGCGATAGTTTGCGATAAATCTCCTTTTGCTACGGCCCGAATTACTCTGGCGGTTTCAGAGGTTGGTTGCACTAAATCTGTAATTAGGGTATTGACAGAGTTGACGCTAGCTGCCCATGACCCCTCGGCGCTGCCGATGGTGGCCCGCTGGGCGATTTTGCCTTCTTTACCGACAACTGTGCCGATGCGATCGAGTTCGGCCGCCATTCTCTCATTGAGATCGATAATGTCGTTAAGTTCGTCAGCAATTTTCCCCGCTAGACCGGTCTGGTCTATGGGCATCCGAACTGAAAAGTCCCCTTTTTTGACTGCTACTAAGGTTCTGAGTAACTGTTTGGCATAACCATTATTGGAATTGGGGCTTGTTATCTGTGCAGTTGACATGACCGTTACCTTTGACGAGTTTGAAGGGGAAGGGGGGAATATTTTTGAGATTATTGATATTATCCGACTAAAGCAGTGTCTGATTGCTTCTATCGAAAGATGGATGACAAATTGCTGTTTATCAGCTATTTTGTTATTGGTTATTTTATACGGGTTAGCAAACTCTTCTTGCTAACCAGTTAATTGTGGGGTGTCAGGAACAGGCCCGAAAGCCTGTTCCACCCTGTTCCACACAGAGTGAATTTTATTGTAGGGCGGGCAGGATGCCAGCGCTACAGATTACCAACTGCGATTATTTCCAATTTTGCCACGAACTATTGAAAATAGAAGTACCCGGAAAGGCGATGGGATTGGCATTTTGTTGCAACCGCAACTGTAACACTTCCAAGTTTGGCTCGCGGGATGGCAATTCGTCCACTAATTCATAAGGGAGAATCCCCTTTTCTAGGGAAAAAGCAGCCGTAACTCCCGCCGCCACACCGGCAGACCATTCAAAAGAATGCACTCGATAAGCAGCGGCCGCTGTGTGGCTAACAGCAATACTTTTACCCGCCACTAACATATTGTCAATTTTCTGAGGAATCATTGCCCGCAGCGGAATTTGGAAGGGATAAGCTTGCCCTTGACCTTTGCGAGTGCCTTCGCGTTCGGTATTTCCTGGTGCTTCCGGCGGACTGTTGGTCATGCAGGGGTGAAAGTCGATCGCATAATGACCAATACCCACAGAATCAGGATAAATCGTAGCGCGCGATCGCGATTTTGTATCCTCAACAGATTGACTTCCCACAGCCAAAGCCGGCGCATTCAAACCACCCACAGCTAACCACAACTTCCGATACTCTTCCTCCGACAAATTCTGGCGGTAAAAATCAGCCGTAAAGTCAGTGCGAGACATATCAACTTCCCACACCGTAAAACCTTGAGGCTGATTGAAACTCGGCCGCCCAATAATGCGTCGGCCCTCCCGCATATAAGGATATTTAGAAAGTCCGTGCACCGTCCCCATCGGCGAATCCAACCCGCTCAAAAAACGATTGTTTGGATTAGGCTTTTTGACTCCCTCTCCTAGCTGCGAGTCAGTAGTTCCTGTTACCAGCCAGTAGAAAAATCCTTTGGCATTTTCCTCTCCCTTTCGCAAAGTTTCCGTTCGCAAACCGCCCATCCATCCCCCCGGTTGCAGTTGACCTGCTTCTTCCAACTGCTGGCGAGTGTAAATTAAATTATCTTGAGAATTGCCGGGACGATAGTCATTGCCCCAAGTCCAGTTTTGCATCGAAATATCCCCCGGATAAATCGGGAATTGCTTCGGGTCTGAAGGTCGCTTTTGATCCGGTCTCATGCTCCTGATTTGGCGGTAGCTGAAAACCAAGGGAAAGCTCGCCAATCTCTGCAATTCGTAACTGTAGTAAGGAGCGTATTGTTGATAAAAAGACGGCACTTGATGCTGCTGCGGTTCCTTCGTTGCCTCCATTGCAAAGGTGTAGGTAAAACCTTGAGTGCAGTAAGCATCGCCGGTGGGGCTGGCGGAGGAAGGTTCAAGAGGGGAACGCGGGTCAATTCCGAGGCGGTAGGGAACATCGGCAAGTCCGATCAATTCACCTGTTTCAGTGGCATCTACAACGTACCAATCAGCAGCCCCCCTACTGCCAGAAGGGGAGGAACTGGTGGAATTCCCCCCTTGTAAAGGGGAACTGGTGGAATTCCCCCCCCTTGGTAAGGGGGGGTTAGGGGGGGTTCCAGATGCTTTAGGAATAAACCGAATAATAGTTTTGTTAAATCGCGGAGAATTTTCGTAGCGATAGGCATCTTCGATAGTCTGAGAAAGAGTTTCGGTGTTGATTGGCCCGGTGTTGGGGGCCGGTTTGTGTTGAATGGCGATCGCACTTTTAATTTGTTGACCCCCAACCGTATTCCCCGCCACAGCAGGAGTAATTGCTAGTTCTTTAATAACTGTATTGGGAAACCATTTCAGCGTGCCTTTGCCTTTTCTAGCGGCATCCTGCAAGATGTTAAATAGAATTTTGTGACCGTCGTAGGGCATGAAACAGGAATAGCTAACCCAACAGCCTCCGGGATTTAGCCGGCCGTAATGTTCCTTGATCCGTTCCCGCAATTCGAGGTAGCCGCGGGGGTAAAATAAGAGCGATCGCTGAGTATCTCTTTCATCGAGTGCGGAAGTTCCCTGGGAGGAAATTTGACCGCCTACCCAGTCAGTAATTTCAGTGAGGCAAACTGTGCGCCCCGCCAGCAAACCTTCGTAAGCGGTAGCAGCGCCGGAGAGCCCGCCGCCTGCTACTAGAATGTCGCAAGTTTCAGCAGTGTCGGGATTGCGACCCGGTGCGGCAAATACTGGCGAAATGCTCCCTATCGCGGAAATTATGCCGAGGGTGAGGCTAAGGATCGATCGACCTTTGAGCAAAAATAGATACTGTCGAAGTTTCATCGGAGATTGTGGAATTAATTTTGACATAGCCCGAAAAACACTCCTCCCATCTAAATGTTTATTTTGCAGTATACTGGTATTTCGCGGTGTTGTCAGGGAAAACTTTTTTAGATAAGAGGCATTAATACCAGCAACAACTATTGAACAGCCGGATCTACCTTATGCTCAAAATCGTCAAATTTTTTAGGTCATTCATTCCTTTTGAGAGTTTAACAATTACCACCAGTTTAACTTATTCGGAAGTTTTACGCAGGTTAGACGAAGTTGTTACTCCTCCCAAAGTTTTTAGAATAATTATACCCTTTGGTCAACCCCCTGCAAAACCCTATGAAGGAACGATTTATGGCAAAAAATTCAAAATTAATCGCATCATCATCGGGAGACATTTATTGTTCCCAATTATACAAGGAGATATACATAATCAACAGTTCGGTTGTTCCATCAGAATTAGGATGAGTTTACATACAACAGTTATAGGAATTCTGATTCTTTGGCTGTGGACAACTGGCAGTATAGGAATGTTTTCTTTATTTGCTTGGTTAGTAGAACCATCCGTGGGAGCCATATTTTTACCAATCTTAGGAATGTTTATTTGTGGCTGGCTTTTGTGCTTGATTCCCTTTAAGATTGAAGCAAAAGCAGCTACCAAATTTTTAGCGATACTCTTAACCTAAAATAATTTGTAACCGCAATATTTTAGTTGTATTATTAAAAATAATCTGGGTTCATCGGCATTCATCTGCGGTAAAAAAAAGTCCAAAATTATGCGTCAAAACCAACTGAAACAAAAAATTAAACAAGGCGAAACAGTCCTCGGTTTATTTATGAACTGCGCTTATCCCGCATTCATGGAAATATGCGGTCACGCTGGATTTGATTTCGCCGTTATCGATATGGAACACGGGCCCCTGAACCCGCTTGCTGCTGAAGATTTGTGTCGCGCCGCCGACTGCACTGGAATTGCACCGATTATTCGTGTCCGCAAAAACGACGGGCCGCAAATTCAACGAGCTCTTGATATCGGCAGTGCAGGCGTTCAAGTACCTCAAATAGAAAGCAAAATCGATGCCGAAACCGCTGTCAAAAGCGCTAAATACAGTCCTCTGGGCACGCGAGGCCTTTCCTTCGCTACGCGGGCGGGGCTTTACACCGCTGCAGGTACAAATATCACCGACAAACTCAACGAAGAATCCTTAGTTGTGATTCATGTCGAAGGCAAAGGCGGCATCGACAACCTGGCAGAAATTGTTACTGTGCCAGAGGTGGACGTGATTTTTCTGGGGCCTTACGATTTGTCACAGTCGATCGGCATTCCCGGTCAAGTCCGCGATCCCCGAGTCATCGACATGATGCAAGAGGCAGTGCAAACCATCCGCAAAGCAGGCAAAGCCGCCGGTACTTTTGCCGAAAACCCCGAAATCGCCCAGCAGTGGATTGATGCTGGCGTTCAGTACGTTGCACTTGGGGTCGATGTTGCCGTTTTCCTGCGGGCCTGTCAGTCGCTGGTGAAAGCAGTCAATCGATTTTAGATTTTAGATTTTAGATTTTAGATTGGGGATTTTGGATTAAAAGAAGAACCAGCCCCGGATTCATCTTGCAAGCTTTACGATATCTTTGCAATTTTTGTAGTGTCTTTTACGACACATCCAAAAAACCTGCGCTAGAGTAGAAGCATACACCTCCTCCAGGCAAAATTAGGGAGGGGAGCAAGGCTTCAGGGAGTAAAATCTATGAAAACCGTATTAGAATCCATTCATTTGGATTATGCCTTCATGTTTACTTTCAAAAAAGTAAACTCGATTAAGCTAGAAGGTTTCAAGGAATTTTTTGACGATATGCCTGTCGATCCGTATGTGAAAGGTAAGTATCGTTCGAGAAGATTATCGCGGTTTGCAGTCAACGGAAATGAGTTAGTTAAGTTACCTCACGGCTATTTGTATCAAAGCAAAACATACAATCCGCTAGTGGGTGATATCAGGCGGGAATTTGCCGAATTGGACGATCGACTAATCGCCCTCGATAATTTCAAACAGATGATTTTTGCTTTTTTCGATTCCTGCAAAATTCACCCTGAAGCTGAAATCGGCATCCATCAAATCAGGACAACTTGTTCGCCGCACAATTTCGGCAACCCCGCACCGGAAGGCATTCACCAAGACGGTACTGACTTTATCGGGATTTTCTCGGTGGACAGAACTAATATTGTCGGCGGGGAAACGCATTTGTACTTGGCTAAAAAAGAGAAGCCTGTTTTTAATAAAATTCTGCAGCCAGGGGAATTGCTGTTAGTTAACGACCACGAATTTTTCCACTTTACTACGCCGATTAAACCGGAATCTGAAGGAGTGGGAACCAGGGATGTCTTTGTGCTGACTTCTCCGAGTTTGCTTACCGATTGAGGATAAAGTCTGGGACGAATAACCTAATGATGTAGGGTGCGCGCCGCGCACCTTACTTCGATTACCCATTACTGCATCCCACAGATCACCTTTTGGTTGCGCCCCTCCCCATTTCAATGATGGTTAATGCTTGGGAAAATCGATTCCTGAAATTGATATTCCTTCCATCTTCTCCACATATCGTCCTTGAGCCGCTACACATTCTGCCATTTTTTTAGCTTGTATGGGTTCACTCCTTCGATCGGGGGAGATACCTCTATACTCCCATGTACCGCGAATGTCGCCAGAGAATGCTTTTCCATTGTTTTTTAATACTAGCTCCGTGCCAGTTGCATCAATATAGTATTTCCCATTTTCCAAAGACACGCTGCTAATTGTGATAGATTCGACGCCTTTGTAGGGATTTGCAGGGCCATCGACGATCTTGATGCAGATTCTATTGTTTTGATGTGCAATCTCTCTACGGGAGTTATTGAACATTGTTCCTTGAGCGTAGTAAGCTCCTGTGGGTAAAATTGTAGAGCCCTGTTGATTACTTTGAGCAGAGGACAATGATGAGATTGACAGAAGGATAGAACTAACAATTAGTGTTTCGATCGCCAAAAATTTCATTTGCAACAAAACTCCATTAAAATTGTTTTTTCAGATTGTACACGATCGCAGATGCTCTATAAACTTCTCTAGAGTTCTTGCAAAAGTCAAATTCACCCCCCGCAAGTCCCCCTTATTAAGCGGGGAAACAAGAATAATCTTGCCTCCTCCCCTGATTCAATGGGAGGGTTGGGGTGGGGTGCCTTGTATTTTTGCAAGAGTTCTAATCATCACTAAAGTCCTGACTACAAACCTTTCGTTAGTAGTGAGGGCTTTATTCGTCTTTCTGGCATTGAGTAGACTTCTTGCAAAAGTCCTTTCGATCAAATTTTCGGACGGGCAAGATGCCCATCCCACAAGAGAAAAAACTTTTTGTGGGACGGGCATCTTGCCCGTCCCAGCTATTTTTGCAAGAGGTCTAGGCAATCATGACTAAAGTCCTTACTACAAACCTGCATATTTTCCTAAAAAACCAGGTTTATGCGTCTAACAACTCACCGATAAATCTTATCGAAACTTCCGTTCAGACTCTTGAATGGGAACATCATTAATACTAGCTTCACGTCTTCGCATTAACCCATTTTCGGCAAATTCCCACTGTTCATTACCATAGGCGCGATACCAGTAGCCAGAATCATCGTGCCACTCATACTCAAATCGAACAGAAATCCGATTATCTGTAAAACTCCACAGTTCTTTCTTTAAACGGTAATCTAATTCCTTTGCCCATTTTCGTCTTAAAAAAGCCTTGATTTCTTCCCGTCCGCTGAAGAATTCGGCACGGTTTCGCCACTGAGAATCTTCCGTATAAGCTAAGGCTACTCGTTCTGGATCGCGGGTATTCCAGGCATCTTCAGCAGCTTGAACTTTGGCTTTAGCCGTTTCCAACGTAAAGGGCGGTAGAGGTGGTTTAGTTTCCATCAGCTTGGTTTTTTGTGATTGTAAAAGGTAAGGTGCGGGATGCTCGCGCTACAGAGAGAGTTTTGGGAATTTGATATCAATCCTCAGCATCGGGATCGATTCCCATTGCTCGCAGTCGATCGGCTAACTGGGCGGCTTTTCGCTCTGCTTGTTCGGCTCTTTCCCGTTCTTGTTCGGCTCTTTCCCGTTCTTGTTCGGCTCTTTCCCGTTCTTGTTCGACCCTGCCCCGCTCAATTTCAACTTGTTCGGAGCCAGTTAACAGCAAATTCCCCTGCGAATCCCACCACCGCAGCCAAAGCAGTTCTTGATTTTGATAGCTTCCCTGCCACAGTCCCAATTCTACATCTAGTACAGGAATGGGATAGTGACCGCGTTCGTTTGGCTCCATCCTTCGATACCCAAAATCTATTAGGTGATAGACCTCTAAATTGCCCGTTCTCATTTCATAAATGCCGTAGTAAGGGATGCGGATAATTCTCTCGTACACCCAAAACTTACCGGGTTTAGTTGTTGTACCGTCGGCCGCCACAGAAAGCGGAGTACGATCGCGCTCTTCCTCTCCATTACCACTAGCAAATTCTAAAGCAATGAACGGAGCCATGTGTTCCCGCCAAAGTACATAAGAACGGCGAAAACCATCGAGTGTTGCGGGTACATTCGGCACGTAAAACCAATCCGGTGCTTCTGCACCTCGTTCTGGCGGGTCAGTTTCTCGCCAGTAAATGCCGCAATCTTGCCCGATCGCATATTGTCCGTCTGGATGCAGCCGCTCTACAACCGGCCCGATCGAATCTGTCAGAATGATGCTCTGAGGATGCTCCTGAAAATTTTTCACAAATGTACCGTCTTCGTCTGGCAGTTGGGTATGGTCGGGGAATGCAGGAGGCAGACCTGTAGCAGTTATTGTCTCATTCATCGTCTTTTCCGTGCAGTTATTGTTCATTGTACTGCGAAATTTTATAGCAATCTGATTTGAAACTTTAGCTAATATTAACTAAACCCAGCTAACCACAGCGGAAGCATCAACAGCAAACCGACAGAAGTGATGGCGATGCTGCTAGCTAACAAATCGCGATCGAGCTCGTAGACTTCTGCTAAAATCAGCACGGAAAGAGCTGTGGGCGTTCCCGACATCAACACCAACACAAACCTCGGATCGCCACTCAATCCGAAATAACTAGCACCCAATCCGATTAGCACCGGCACAATTACCACTTTTAACAGCGACGGGATTAACGCCAGTTCAAAACTTTCCCATTTCTTAATAGACCTCAGCCGGATGCCAACCAGCAGCAAAGCACTGGCAATTACCACCCAAACAGCAGTCTGCAATCCCGATTCCACTGTTTCGGGCAGGGGGATGTTTCTAGTATAAAAACCAATTAAAAATGCCCAGAGAGCGGGAACTGTCAGCACGTCCCGGATCTGAGTCCACCAGTGTTTTTTTTGCTCCGAGTTCCCGAAATAGCTAGCAATAAATACACCGAAACAATAAGTTCCAATAACGTTGTTAGTGACGCTGTACAAGACAGCCCAGTTGGTGTTATCGGTGCTGATGATAGACGGGGTGATTGCTAATCCAACAAAGCCCGTATTCCCTAACATCGAAGCTAGGATAAAACTCCCTTCGCTCGATCGCTTCAGGGAATTAAAATTTACTAAGAATAAATTTACCAGAGAATTCTTGCCCTGAAAATAGGGCTTTTTGATGTGGGCCGCACTCAGCCTACGCAATAATACCCAAGTCAGCCAAGCACAACTCGTACTCAGAAATAACACGAATATGGCGATCGCCGGCGTGAATCCCACAGCACCCGAAAAATCGCTCTGACGGGCTAAAACTAGAATTTGCAGCGGTATCCCAATCCAGAAAAGAAAGTGGCTCAGCAGCTTGGGAAAATCAACTGGGATGTACCGAAACAGCAGCAGTCCTAAGCCCGTCCAGATAACTAGAGGCGTATAAGCGTGAAATAAGGTTTCAATCATAAAAATTTAACTAGACAATTGGAAATGCCTCTATCTATTAATAGTAATCCTAAAATCACTTTAAGAAATGCGAATTGTCGTTAGCGGAACCCTCGAAGAGGATCGCACTTGCACGCTTTTTCGTCCTAGCGTGTTGGCAGCACTGCAGGCCCGAAAATTTCCGCCCAAATTCCCGCACCTTCCAGGCCACAATCCTCAGACTAGCAGCCCCAAATGCTGGTAGCTTTTTGCCTTCTGTTTCACAAAACCTCTGTTAATTTGACCAATGTGCGATCGAGTTATCTGAGAGCATCTCAATGAAAGCCGCCCTCCGCTAGAAATTCGAGTTAGGAGTCAGGAGTCAGGAGCCAGGAGAAAAGAGGAAGAAGGAAGAAGGAAGAAGGAAGGAGCCAGAAGAAGTGTTTTTACAAATATGAGATGCTCCCAGTTATCTTGCCTTGGACGAACAGACGTGCAACGTTTTCCTGCCACTTCGATCGAACGGAAACAGGGCGAGACTAAAGTGGCTGATGACTTGCACTAATCAATTCAATTTCAAAGCATTAACAGGCACCTCATCCCAAGAACTAACAGTCCGCAAGGTAGCAACCCAGCCCTGCTGTTTTTGCTCTGCCGTCAAATTCTTCTCAAAAGATTCGTGGCAATCCTTCGCTTGAGTCTCATCGCAACAAGCAATGCAAGAATAAAGAATACCAGACGGATCGATTTGCTCGTTTACCCAAATAATCACGATCTACTCTCCCAATTAACTTAACTCTTATCTAAATTTTCCTATATTTTTGTCAATTAATTAGGTCGGTATTAATTAACCCTAGTGCGGCATTTTAGGTTAACAGGCAAGATGCCTGTGCCACACACAGGCAAGATGCCTGTTCCATACACAGGCAAGATGCCTGTTCCATACACAGGCAAGATGCCTGTTTCACACACAGGCAAGATGCCTGTTCCATACACAGGCAAGATGCCTGTTTCACACACAGGCAAGATGCCTGTTCCACACACAGGCAAGATGCCTGTTTCACACACAGGCAAGATGCCTGTTCCACACACAGGCAAGATGCCTGTTTCACACACA